>JAPLVQ010000035.1:0-6404 GCA_026397035.1 Candidatus Iainarchaeum sp. | reverse complement strand
CTATTTTTTTTTTTTTCTATTCAATTTTTTTTATTATTAAAACCTTTTCTTCCTGTAAAATATTTATTTTTTAACAAAACACTTTTTTCATAAAATATTTGTCTGCTGTCCATATGCGGTCTTCAATATTTACTTACTTTACTATTTTTGGCACTTTTGTTCTTATTAGTATTATCATTGCTATTTGTACTGCAAGCGAGAGTACTACTATTAGGAGTACTGCGTCGGGTCCTATTCCTGAGCTTCCTATTGAGGAGGCTATTACAAGAAAGGTTATTCCAAGTGAAGGCATTGCCGCGGCTATCATTAAGTAAATTAGTGTCCAGAGGTTTAGTTCGGCGGCGTAGGCTTTGATTGTATCCATTTGTTTTGCGACAAGGGTTTCTACTTGAGCGTTTAATGCGTTAACTATTGAGCCTCCGCTTCTTGTTGTCGTGAGTACCTGCCAAGCGGTTTTTTTGAGGACTTCAGATTTTGTTCGAAAAGCGAGTTTTTCAAGAGCACTTGTTTCGCTGACTCCTGAATTAATATCTTTTATTACAAGCCCGAATTCTGTTGATACTTGTCCGTAGTTTGATTTTGAGATGTTTTTCATTGATTCAAAGAGGCTTGTTCCGGAGCTTAATTGGATTAGCATTGTGCGTAATGCGAATAGCAGGTCTTGGTCAACCATTCCGGCGAGCTGGAATGCCGCGAGTTTTGGGTAAAATAAATGAAAGAAGAGCATTACAAAGAATATACTTAGTCCTGTAATTCCCATTAAAGCTATTGTAAATGCGCCTATGCTTTTTGTGACGATTACTCCAAAAGCGGCTCCAACGAAAATAAATATTATTCCATAAATGAGTGCTGAAATGAATGCTGCGAGGCAGTATCGTTCTACATCAATATCAATCTCAGCTTTTTGCAGGTCGTATTTTAATGAGAAAAGTATTTTTGAAATAAATCTTCCAAGAAATATATATTTTTCGCTGATGTTTTTTGCGCTTTCGAGCGAGTAAAGCATTAGTATTGGATTTTGTTTAGCCATTTTTTTCACCGTTTATTCAAAAGCCCAGTTTTTTTTATTCTCTTCAGGGAGTTGTGTTTCTCCTTCTTCAAGCATTATTTTAATTACATCTTCAAGTGCTATATTTTTTTTCGCCATTTCAAGGATTTTTTCTGGGGAAGAATAATACAATTTTATTATGTACCCTATTTGGTTGAGTTCTACAATGTTTTGTCTTCTCATCCATTCAAGTATTTTTTGTCTTTCGCCTATTTCCCTGTCAATATCTTCTTCAGTGAGTCCTGTGTGCAGGTTTAGTAGGGTAGTGAGTTTGTTTGGTTTATTTAGTTTGTCCCAGCTGTCGCTTCGCGGGTTCCATTTGTATACAGTGTTTATTTGCAGTCCTTGCCCTGTTGAGGTTTGCTCTACTTCGGATATTTCAAATGTTCTTCTTTTGTTGGTTTTTCTGTCACGGTATTGTACTACTATCAGGTCAATGAGTTCGATTTGCATTAATGGGATGCTCATTGGTGGTTCTGCTAGTCTTCTTAGTACTTGGTATGCGGAGTTTGCGTGGATTGTTGAGTAAATACTGTGACCTGTTTCTATTGCTTCCATTAGTACTTCAGCTTCTTTTTTTCTTCTCATTTCCCCGACAATTATTCTGTCAGGCCTCATTCTTAAACTTGTAATCATTAAGTCAAGCATTGAGACTTCGCCTAGCCCTTCAGGGTTTGGAGAACGGGTAACCATTGGCACCCAGTTCCATTCTAAAAATTTTGGCAATACTATTTCTCTTACATCTTCTATTGATATTAATCTATGATATGTTGGCATTAGGGCGAGCAGGGAGTTTAATGTGGATGTTTTTCCCGAAGCAGTTCCTCCGGCGATTACTACATTTAGTTCGTACTGCATTGCGAGCCATAATAGCGCCGCCATTTCAGAATTCATTGTGTGTGCTTGTCCGATTAAATCAATTATTGTCCATGGTTTTCTTGCAAATCTTCTTATTGTAATAGTGTTTCCTTCTGATGAGATTGGAAAAAGGGTCGCATTCACACGGTCTCCTGAAATTAAGTGGGCGTCAAGTATTGGATTTAAATTAGTTATTTCTCTTCCTACTTTTCTTCCTATTTGCGAGGAGAGGTTATTAATTTCGTCTTCGGTTCCGGGCATGAGGTTTGTTTTTAGCCAGCCGTGCACTTTGTGATATACTGTAAGAGCGGTTTTTGAAGAATTGATTCCTACTTCTTCAAGCATGTCGTCCCCCATCAGTAATTCTATTTCTCCGAGTCCGTACATGTCGTGGAGTAAGTCTCCTGAGAGCATATTTAATAGCGATACTTGGGCTGTGGGAAAATATTTTACTAAGTGGGAGGTGAGTTCATAAAAGAATCTGTCTTTTAGTTTTTTTGATTTTTTTATATCCACTATTTCTTCAATATCAATAGGCATGCTTTCAGCGACTTCACTCTTGATGAATTCTAAAAAGTGTTTGGTGTATTTTCCTATTGAGGGGGTTTGAATTGAGTAAATAGGTCTTGCTTCTCCTGGAGTAAGTATTATATCAATTTTTGCGGGAACATAATCGACAATTATTTCATAGGATTGAAGAATTTTTCCTTTTGGGGGGGTTATTGTTTTTGAGATTACGGGTGTTTTGATTTTGAGTACTGGTTTTTTTGTAAGACTTGCAGGGTACTCTATTTCAAGCACGCCGTCTTCCTCAAACTTTTTCGCTATCAGTTCAACTGTTTCGGGGCTTAATTTGATAAGTTCTCCAGCGCTGGCGGTGTCTATTTTTCCAAATTTTTCAAGTAAGTCAAAGAGTTCATCAATAGGGGTTTTTGTCTCGGTGGCGTTTTGTGATGTTGTTTTGGTTTCTTCCATTTTTTGGGATTCTTTTTCATCTTTCCCAAAATCTTTTTCTTCAGGCTCTTCAATAGTGGGGCGCTTCATCCAATCATATTCTTTGTATTGCATATTTTTAGCGGGTTCATTTTTTATAGTTTCTTTTTGAGCGAGTATTTTTGCCGGAGGCTGTTCTTTTTCTTGAACACTATTTCCATCAGAATTAATGATTGGTTCTTTTTTTTGCTGTACTTCCTGTCTTTGGGCGGATTCATTTTTTATTGTGCCTGTTTTTTTATCTTCAAAAAGATTAGTGTTTGCAAGGTGCATTAGTTTTTCAAAAGCGCTTTTTCCGTCTTCCCCAGTATCTTTTTGATTCAAGTTTTGTTCATTTTTGAACGCTGATAGCATGAATGAATTGTTTTTGGGTTTTGTTGTGCTGAGTTCTTTATTGTTAGCATCAAGCTCCTTTGGACTAGCGTCAAGTTCTTTTGGAACAGAATAGTCCTGTTCTTCTATTAGTTCTTTTATTGATGTTACTTGGGTAAAGATTTTTTGTTCTGACTTGAATTCATCAATATCTGCTTGTACTTCTTTTTTCATGGATGCAAGTGAGCTTGAGTTTGAGTCTGTGGAGGGAAAGGGATTTTTGGGGGTATTGGAATAATCTTTGTTTGAGGCATTTTCTTGGGGCTGTCTTTTCCCAAGAGTCATTCTTTTTATCTCGTCAAGGCTATTTTTGTTTTTCCCGCCTGTTGGAATTAGTCCCATTTTTACACGTCCATTTTTTAAAACTCGCCAGGCAATATTACTTCTTTATTATTTATAAAGATGGCTTTTGTTTCTTTGCAAGGTAAAAAGCGTGGAACTAGAGATGTTATTCTTGTCTGAAGAACTGGATGTTTTGGAGGAATTATTTGGGGTGTTTTTTGGGTTTGTTTAGGGTGTTTTTTGGGATTGTTTAGAGTGTTTTTGGGGATTGGTTGGAATGTTTTGGTTTTGTTTTTGCGGAATAGTATTGTGCCGCAGAATTGTTTTTAAGCTTTTTTCAATTTTTTCTGCTGTTTTTGCGCGGCTTTTTTTGTAGTCTGATAGTTTAATAATAAGTTAATCGTTTAGTTTTGCATGGCTGGTAGTTTTTCTTTAAGCGATGAGCAGAAGAAAGCTTTTGAAGCGATTCTTGCGGGTAGTGCGGCTGGTTTTTCTTCTTCAAAAGCTAAGGGGGCTGTTGATGCTTTTAACTCGCTTTTGGGTTCTGATAGGGTTCTTACTGAGCTTAAAACAAAGTTTTCACTTTCTTTTTCGGGTTCTGCGCTTGTTTTTTGCGAGCCTGAGAATTCAAAGGAAGTGCTTGTCGCTCTTGCGAAGTTTTGTGTTCAATCAGAGGGTGTGCCTGTTTTTGTGATTCTTGGGAGTAATTATAAATATGTTCAAAAGCTCTTGGTTGGCTCGGCATTTTTGGGAGAATATTTTATAGTTGATGCGGTTTCTAAGAGTATTTCTAGTGTCACTGATACGGATAAGCTTTTTTTTGTTGATTCTTTAAGGAATTTAACCCAGCTTGAAATTAGCGTGATGACTGTTGCTAATAAGGGGAAAAAAGTTGTTTTTATTTTTGATTCTATTTGGGCTTTGAGTCTTTATCATAATGAGGATGTTGTGACAAAGTTTGTTTATTCCATGACGGGACTTTTAAAGAAAAAAGGAGTTTCTTCTTTTTTCATTTCATCAAATAAAGCGTTTGGAATTAAATTTACCCAGTTTTTTGATGAGACTTTTGAGTTAAGGAAGTTTTTTTAATTTTATAGCAAGCGACATTAATTTGGAAACAATTTATTGCATATAATGCTTACTGTCGCTTGTTAGTCGCAACCAAGCAAAACCCAAGGTTTTGCGAGGCACTAAGCAAACCCGTGGGTTTGCGAGGCTTCGCGAAATATAATTTCGCTTAGTCGTAAAATGCATTTGCATTTTACAATGAAGACAACTTTGTTTGTTTCTATATTTTTGTCTTTTGCTATTAGGTTGAAGAAGTTTTTCTGATGCGGAGCCTTTCTGCTCGTTGTGAGCATAACTTGTAAGGGTTTAAATACTTCGTTTTCACTTATTAGTGTATGGTTTTTATTTCAAGAAAGATTGTTTATCCATTCTTCATGATGGTGGTTTGTCTTGTTTTTTTTGGCTTGCTTTTCCTTGTTTTTTTTAATCAGCCGGTTTTGGTGACGGAATCTTCTTATGCTGTGGTGGGGGACAAGGTTATTCTGAAGATGACTTTGAAGAATGATTCTAATTATCTTGTGAAAGGGATTACGATTTCTATTAAGGATAAATCGGGGGTTGCGGTTTTGCCAATCAAGGGTTCTACAGCGGATTCAGTGCTTTTGCCTAAAGAGAGTTACCAGTTTGTAGCGCCTATTATTCTTTCAGAAAATTTGTCTTATTCAGTGACTATTTCCGCTCCTTTTAGTCGTCCTGTTAATTTAAAGTTTGACCTTGATCCGAGTGTTACTAATCCTGTGAGTGCGGAAGTTTCTTTGCCGCCCGCTCTTTCTGTTGGAAATAAAGTTTCTTTTCCTGTAAAATTATGCAATAAATCGCCTACGGATATTTCTGATATTTCCTGGATTGAACAGGCGTCTTCAACAGATTTTAATGATGTATTTTTTCCAAGAACTATTTCGCTAAAAAAAGATGAATGCAAAACAATATATTCTTCTTTGACTCCTATTAGGGCAGGTACGGTTAGTATTGGTTTTCAGCTTAAGATTGGGGGGCTTGTGAGGTTTGTCTCAAAGGAGCTTAGTGTTTCTTAAGGAGCTTTGTATTTTTTAAGAAGTTCGAGGAGTTATATTTGCGGGATTTAAATTTTAGAGATTGTTTTTTTTTGGAAATTTTTGTTTTTAGGGGGAGTTTTTTGGAAAGTTTATTTTGTGAAGGACATTTTTTGGGAAATTTTTTTTGAAGGAATTGTTTATTTTAAAAAGTATTTATTTTGGAGGATTAATTAATTGATAAAATTATTTTTTTTAATTTTTGGTGTTTTTATGGGTGTGTCGTCGCAGGAATCAATTATTGATGTTATTCAAAGAATGGTTCAGGAGGGACAGCCCAGGGAAAAGATTATTTCAACCCTTTATTCTCTTGGCGTGAGTGATGATCAATCAAAAAGGCTTTTATTAATTGCTGAAGCGGATACTTTTACTTTATTAAAGAAAGAAATTAATGGGCTTGTTAAGCAGGAAATGGTTTTACAGAAAAAGGATTTTGAGGATTTGATTAAGCAGGAGATTAGATCAATTGAGGAACAGCAAAGAATGAGGGTTAGCGAGATTGCGGCTTCCCAGCTTAAAGATGTTCGTACCGGGATTATTGAGGAATCAAAGGGTTTTGAGGGAAGGATTAATGCAGTTATTAATGATTCTCAAAAAACTGTTTCGCTTGTTAAAGTTGCGCTTGATTCAATAGGGGCAAGAATTGCCCAGCTTGAGCTTGATGTTGAGCAAATGAAGGTGCATAAGTTTAGACGCAAATCAATGTTTTTTTCTTATTTGATGCTTGGCAT
>JAPLVQ010000002.1:503-2139 GCA_026397035.1 Candidatus Iainarchaeum sp. | reverse complement strand
GTAATCTTGCGTGTTCAACATTAATTGTTCTTCTGTGTGCCGGTACTCCCCTGTACCCCATATAATTTGAAGTGTTTTTCTTTCCTGCTCTCGGATCCGCTCCTTTTGGCTGTTTTTTTGCTGATTGAATTGCAAGCACCGCGCGGCTTATGAGTTTTGGCTTGTATTCGGTGGCAAAAACGCTTGGAAGCTCAATGCTTCCTTTTGTAATTCCGTCAATCCCGATAATATTTGCTTTCATTCCAATCAAATCCTTAAATTTTTATTCATATGTTATTTTCCAATTCATTATTTACTGGTTTATTATTATCCTCTCTACTGTCGCTAATTGTACCCCTACTTTTTGCACTGGTCTTAGACTTTTTCTTAATGCAATGCATCTCTTTGCAGGTCCAGGGAGTGAACCAAATATTAATGCGTAATTTCCTTTTACAAGTCCATAATTTTTGAATCCTGCTTTTGGATTAACTTCGCTAGTATTTTTTGAAATTTTAATTATTTTTTTATTTACTTCTGTTCTATTCTGATATCCCATTTGTCCTGCTCTTGCTACTGTGAACATTACCGTTGCAGGATGCCATGGTCCGATTGATCCCACTACTCTTTGTTTTTTGTGCTTTGGTCTAAATGTTCTTACTCCAAATCTTTTCACAGGTCCCTGAAATCCTTTTCCTTTGGTTACTGCTTTTACATCAAGCAAATCTCCTTCTTTAAAAACGTCTTCAATTGTTAGTTCTTTTCCAAGTTTTTCCTTTGCTATTGCGAGTTGCTGCTCTTTTGTTCCACCTAAAAATATTTCAGTAATTTCAGGGGTTTTCTTGAATTCAGGCTGTGTATGGACCAAAAGAGTGAAATATTCAATGTCTTTTAATTCTTTTTCAAAATCAGAAATCGTGTATGTTTCTTCTTCAATACTTTTTCCATGTTTTTTATCAGCACCGCTTTTTTCGCTGGAAGCTTTTTTTTCAGTGCTACTATTTTTCTGGCTTTTTTCTCCAAAATTTAGTATTTTTCTCTTCAAATCTTTGTCAATGTTTTGCGCTATTACGTCGCTTAGTGCAATAAATCCTATTTCCGCTTTTTCGTATGCTCTTACCCCGAATACTTTTAATGGAGCGCATTCTATTACTGTTGCTGGTACTACAACTTCATGGTTGAAACTTGGGCTCGCTTTGTGAACATTTTTTCCCAGTGCTTGCACCATTCCTACTTTGTAAGCTAAAAAATTAAGCGGCTTGTTTTCAGTGCCGTATCCTTTAATGCTTGGAGTTTCTTTTTTTGCCCTTACTCGGGGATAAAATGAGAGTGCTCCTCTTCTTGGTGCGTTAAATTCTGACATGAAATCACTTTTTCTTTTTCAAACCTTTTAACCAAAATTTCTCGTTTTTATAATCAAAGCTTTTTTCTTTTTTTGTCCAAAGTTTTCTCTTGAATAAAGAAATACACTTGCGCACTTTTCCGCGCAACCGGGCAAAAAGCTCTTTTACTGAACTTTTTGAACCAAAAAAACAGTGTTTTTTGGTATTTACTTTCTGAATGCTCACCTAACATTCCAAAAAGCAGTGTACTCAATTAATCTAACATATTTCCCTTAGGAAAACATTTATAAACCATGTGTGGGGCTTTTCCAAAATTT
>JAPLVQ010000002.1:0-492 GCA_026397035.1 Candidatus Iainarchaeum sp. | reverse complement strand
AAAATTTTTAGTTTTTTGTTTTGCTGATTATTTTTGCAAAAAAAACCCTAAATTTTTGTTTATTTCAAATTTTTAGATCCACGCCTGGCGTTCTTCTTTGTTTTGGTTTGTTTTGCCAACAACCGTAATTATGCCTATAATTATTAGAACTGCTATAATCATTAATATGATTATGCCTATTGTTCCTTGTGACCCAGTTAGTTCTCCGAATGTAAATAATCCTGCTATTTGGCTTTTTTGATACAAATCATAGTCACTTGTTATCTGCTTTCCGCCTGAATTAAAGATTACTTTGCCGCTTCCAATCCCTGCTCCATAAGTCGGAATTATTTTTAGTGTGTAATAATTCTTTCCGGGAGATACTGTTACATTTTTTGTTTCAGCGTCCCCTCCTTGTACTGTAGTTGCGCTCAAGCTCCCAAAAAATACTCTTGAAGTTGGATTATTTATTTCTACTATAACACTTAGTGCCCCATTATTTGCGTCCTTTTG
>JAPLVQ010000107.1:3413-6041 GCA_026397035.1 Candidatus Iainarchaeum sp. | reverse complement strand
GGTTTGATGAAAAGATTCTTGGCGGGGAAGATGATCAAGAACCGGATATTATTAAAGATGAGCCCAAAATTGCGACAAAAAAACAATCTCAAACGCAGGGTTTTGCTTCAAGCGGTAATCAAAGCGGTTCTTCTTTTCTAGCGCAAAGCTTTTCTGCTAGTGCGGACGGATTAAATATCAGACAAACTTCTCCTAAAATGAATTATGCAAAACAGGGGCTTGCACAGAGTGTGAGTGTTTCTAAAGGGAGTTTTTCAAATCAAACTACACAATCGCTTCAACCAAAAAGCCTTGGCGGGCATGGAGGTATTATGGAGAGTAATACTGAATGGGAAGAGCTTTGGAAGAAAGGGATTGTTACTGCGGTTAATGCTAAACTTGCTGAGATTAAAATAATTAAGGAGAGTATTGATTCTGAATTGGGGCAGAAAGTTGATGAGGCTGTGCGTAAAGAGCTTTATCAGTTCAAGGTGTTGATGGACTCGCAAAAAGATTTGTTGATATCGACAAATAAGGAAGCGCTTGAAGATAAACAAAAAGAAATTGCTTTTATTATTGACTCAAAGATTGCGGAATTAAGGCAGTACAATAAACAGCTTGGTGATAATTTAGCCGTGATTGATGCTTCAAAGCGTCAACAAGAGTATGCGCTTAGCCAGATTAGTCTTGCGCTTGATGAGGCGCGTAAAACAAAATCACAATTAGTAATTGAAGTGAATTCGGAGATGATTAAATCAAAATCTGGCGCCCAGGCTTTTTTGGATTCAGCTTCTAATCAGTTAGCTCAGATGGATGAGCGGATAAGCAAGACGCTTGAGCTTGAAAAAAATATTGCTGAAGGGATGCTTGTTGCTGCGGAGCAGAAGATTGAAACATTAACTATTCAGCGTGCGGACGAATTGATTGGCGCGCTTCAGGTTGAATTAAATAAGCTTCAGGCGGTGAGTAAGTCGGTTTCTCCTGAAGTGCTTGAGCAGAAGATTGCGGTGCTTGAAGAATTTAAGAAGCAATTCCTAAATAGTATGCAGGAGAATTTGACACAGATTAATTCCGCGATTATTGATTTGAATAATAGAAACGCTGCTGCTGAGAAAGCGCTTGCCGAAAAAAGTCTTGCAATTGATGCAAAGCTTGAGGAACTCACTAAATTTGAAAAGAATTTTGTAAGCCTGCTTGATAAGGCCGTGAATAAGAAATAATACAAAAAATATTTAAGAAGTATTGTGAGTCAGGCTTATTTGTTGATAGTCACTTAATTTTTATGAAATCAGGTAGTTCCCAGAGAACTTTTCAAGCAGATAATTCTGTTCTGAAGAGAATTGCAAGAATCAGGGCAAACGGGCTTTTGAATAATAAAAGAATTTCTCCTGTTAAGAATGAATCTCTTGCCAGAAATTTCGCTGCAAGAAAAGTCGCTTTGCCTTTATTTAAGCATGAATTTGGGAAAAGTTTGTGGGCAGTAGTGCTTGGGGGCAGTGCTCAACTCGGGATAAGAAAGTCAAAGCCTAAAAGTGATGTTGATCTTTGTCTTGTTGTTTCTGGCGGTTTTCTTACAAAGCTTGGTGATTCTGGTGCAAAAGCAAGGCGGCTGGAAGAAGCGCTCAAAAAAAGTACTGGAATTGAATTTTCCGTTAATTTATTCTCGCCGGAGCTTTTTGTTTGGTACTTGAAACATTCTCTGCATAAATTTCCTTTTCAGATAATTTTTGGCAGAAAATTTTCGCACGCCCAATTGGGCGAACGTATTTTTAAAAAAGTTCCAAAATGGAGGGAAAGGGAATTAAGAGAGAATCCAAAATACCAATGAATTATTCTGACGCAAAATTATCTGCCTGAATTTTTAGTAGTCAAGCAAGTGAGTTTCTTATTATATTGTTTTCTCGCTGTAAAGACTTTTTTGCTTCCTTGCTTTTTGCTTGGCTTAATTTTTTCATTTTCCAGTTTAATTTCTTCATTTTTTATTTTCTCAATCATTTCGCATGCTTTGCACATTTCGCGTTCTGTGGGTTCATGGCACTTTTCGCATTCGTGGAGTTTTTGGGAGAGTTTTGGTTTTTCAATTTCGCTTGGGCGTATTAGAGGGTGTATATTTTCGTAAAAGCGGAGTATTGAGTACTCGGTTCCAGGAAATCTTCTCTCAAAGTTGTTCAGCATTTCACGGTATTCGTTTCGTTTTGCCGTCCAGGAGTACGGGCAGCATTCTTCAGAATAATGTTTGATTCCCTTTATGGCGCAGTAAGCGATTATTTCTTTTTCAGGGGTTTCGTAAAGTGGTTTTATTCTTTTAACAAATCCTTTATAATCAACGACCCCTCCGCTCGCGCTCATTCTTTTCATTCTCTCAAAATCATTGTTGAATATATTCATTACAAAGCTTTGTACTTCGTCGTCGAGATTGTGTCCTGTAGCGAGTTTTTGTGCGTGGAAGTTTTTAGCGTACCGGTTCATAATGTTTCTTCTTAATGTTCCGCAAAAAGCGCATGTTCCGCCGAGTTTTGGATTATTCATTATTATTGGCATTAATTTATCATTAGTGATTTTGTATTCTTTTTTAAAAGAAACCACTTCAAAAGGCACGCCAAGCTTTTGGCAATTTTCTATTGCTCTTTTTATAGCTTTTTCTCTGTA
>JAPLVQ010000107.1:0-3396 GCA_026397035.1 Candidatus Iainarchaeum sp. | reverse complement strand
CAATAATTAGTGCTTCAAGCGGATTAGTTTTTGAATAGTATTTAAAGAGTAAATGTAAGAGTGTTACAGAATCTTTTCCTCCGCTTAGTGCGATTAGTATTTTTTCTCCGTGCTTAAAGAGTTTATACTTTCTAATAGTTTTTTTGAATCGGTTCTCAAAAAATTGAATAAAATGTTTTTTACAGAAATGGTGCGGTCCGTACTCAAGAGTAATCGCTGCTTTTTCCCTGCATTTGTCACAATTGGAAAGTTTTTGCCCTCGTATTGACTTTTGTACTTTTTTCTTGTTTTGCATATAATATTCTTCTTATTGGAAAGCTTAAAGTATTTGCCGTTAGTGAGTATTCCGTTTTTAAAATTAGAATTTGTTTCATTAGAGTTTGTTTCTAACCGCGGCTTTTTTTCGTTTAAGGATTTTTGGTCTTTGAAAAGTTGGTATTCTTCTTCTGCCTATTGGGACGAACCATATTTTCGGGTTGACTTTTTTTCCTACTAAGTTTCCTTTTCTGTCAACCACTATATAGGGATGTGATTCAAGTAATTGTTTTACTTGCGGGATTTTTCTTGCTTCTTTTAGTGCACGGTATAATGCAAGCTCTTTGTTTGCGTATTCTTCTTTGTGTGCTCTTAATGCAGCTAGTCCTGTAGCGGCTAACATTGCGCCAAAACCCACACTTGATTTTCCAAGTACGCTTAATTCTTGCATGTCGGCGGGTTGCCTGTGAATTAAATTTTTTGAAATTGTGGGCGCGCTAAGCACTGTCAGTGTGGATATGGAGGCAATTCCGTAGGCTTTTGTAAATGCATTGATTTGTTTTCTGTGCGCAAGAATATCCTTAATCGCATTTCTTACTTTTTGAGGTAATTTCTCGTTTTCAATTCTTGTAATTGTTGTTTGCATGGAGTCATTATTATTTCAATCTTTTTAACACTTTTGATTTTTTGATTCTGATGCTCTTGTCTGGTAATTCTTTTGTTGTAATGCCTCAGAATTCACCGCGCAAACCTTTACAGACTTCTCTGATTCATGTTGTTCATCCTGTTGAGTCACGACCTTATATTCTTCCTGGGGAAAGGGCAAAAAGAGCAAAAATATTAAAGGTTGGTAGAGTCAGGGGACTTTTGTTAAAGATGTTTGCTAGTAGGGCTGATCTTGGGGCTAGCGCAATTCATGCAGGGATTATTAAACGGGCGGCGCAAAAAGCTTCTAGGGTAAAGAGTTCTCCAAAAAAGCCTTAAAGCGTGTTTTTTGTTTTTTTAAAACTTTTTTGTTGCTCAAAAGAGTTTATATATACCAAAGTTTAAATTTAATATGTGATTTTATGCCAAGAGGAAATGTTACTAAAACTGTGTGGTCTAAAAAAAAGCAATCAGTTAAGTTGTTGAAAACAGTTGCTTCAGGGAAGAAAGGAATTCCAAAAAGAGTATTGGCGCAGTGGGTTGCAAATTCAGTTATGCGGCGCAGGGGAACTGCAATTAAGCATGTTAATCTTCTAAAGGGGGATGTCAGGGTAATTCCTTCTATAAAGAGAAAAAGGACTGGTATTGAGTAGTTTTTTCACCCTTTTAAAAGGTAGCTTTATAAATGCTTTTTTTGCATCTTTAATTATTCAGCCGGTTTAATTATGGCTGTGAGTTTTTTTCTGGTGAGTGTAGTGGGGGCATCAAAATATATCAGACAGGCTTTCCAAAACGAGTGGAAAGGCACTAAGGATGCTAATTATGATTATGCTTTGATTATGCGTATGAGTGATATTTAATTTAGAAATGAGGATCTATAGAAATGATGAATTAGCAATTGTTAAAGTTGATAAACCCACTAATTTGCCTTCTGCAAGAAGTGTTGGTTACAAAGCAAAACAAGGAATTTTTGTTGTTAGAGTTAGAGTAAGAAAAGGTACTGGTACTCATCATAGACCAAAAAATAAAAGAAGACCAAAAAGACAGGGTCAGGCAAAGTTATCAAGAAGAATTAGTACTCAGGCAATGAGTGAACAAAAGGCTTCAAAATATTACGAGAATGCTGAAGCACTTGGTTCGTACAAGATTGCTGAGGACGGTAGATGGCATTATTTTGAAGTAGTAATGGCTGATAGGAGTGCGTCAACTATTACAAGCGACAAGAATTTGAAGTGGCTTTCAAGCGGTACTGCAAGAGGAAGGGCGGAAAGAGGAAAGACTTTTGCTGGGGGAGTAAATAAATTAACTAATATTAAAAATAAAAGAAAGATTAGGGCTAAGCAGGCTCTTGAACACAGGTTCGGTTAAAGTTTTTAAAAATTCAATAATTGGTTATAAAGTTTCACTAAAAGTGAAATAATTATTTTTATGGATGTTGTGTATGCCCAGCCGCTCAAAGAGTTGCTGCAGGTTAGCACTTATTTCAAAGAAGATTTGGTTGTTCTGGTTAGCAGTGAGGCTCAAGAAAAAAAGGTTCGTGAAGCTAAACTGATTCCTTGTTTTATTGTTTCTGAGTCGACTCCTCAAAAGGATTTGCAATTACTCTCAAAAAAGAAGAAAGCGGTTCTTGGAGGGGATATTAAATCCAATGAATTCGCTGTGCGTATTAAGGCTGATTATTTGCTTTCTCCTTGCGCGACTAAGCAGTTATTTGATTTGGGTTTAGCAATTTTGAGGATTTGCTTGGGGCTAATTCTTTTGAGAGGCACCAGTATTGGAAGAATTATTTGGAAGTTGTTCGTTATTGTAAATTAAAAGGAACAAAATTTATTGTGGCCTCGGGAGCGAAGGATCCTCTTCACTTGAGGCCGGCTAAGGTTCGTGAAGCGTTAATGGTTTTGCTTGGAATGCCTAACGGGGTGGCAAGCGAGTATCTAAATGAGAAGTTTTCTTAGTATGAGGGGTTTTTTAGTAGCAGAAAGTATTCTGGATTTTGATTTTTATGAAGATTGCGAAAGTAAAGAAAACGATTACTCCTCTTTCTAAGCGCGAGCGTAAGCGCTATATTTTGCTTGAAGTACTTAATGCGGATGTCACTGAAAAGGATTTTTATTTTGGTTTTTGGATTGACTTGCTTTCTTTTTTCGGCTCTAAGGGCTTAGCGGAAATTAATCCTAAAGTTGTTTTGTTCAAGTCAAATAAAGCGATTATTAAGTGTAGGCGCGGAAAGGAACTAGAATTAATCGCTGGCACAGCCTTTATTGACAAAATCAAGAATAAGAAAGTAATCATTAATCCTCTTTTAACTTCAGGAACCATTAAGACGCTCAAAGAGTACGCGAAGATGGAATAGCCTTTAGGCACCCGTGCGAAAGAACCCTACTCGCTTCAGCCTGTAGATGAATTTCGCCATCCGCACGCGCTAAGCAAACAATGGGTTTGCGAAGCCTTGCAAAACATTGCGTGTTTTGCCAGGTGCACGTGAAATAACAATGA
>JAPLVQ010000045.1 GCA_026397035.1 Candidatus Iainarchaeum sp. | reverse complement strand
CCTGAAGAAGCCAATAAAATCGCTAAGGCATTAGACAAGACCAGAATGGATTTTTTGAAAAATGATTGCGTGCTTCACGTGAAGCTCTTCCCAAAAACCACCCCTGGAGTATTAACTTTCCCAAGCACTTTTTTCCCAAAGAGAGTTTTTGATTTGTTAAAGAAAGAGTTCGGGGTTTTCCCAGAGAGTTTTTTTGTGGTGCCCCAAGTGGTTCTTAAGAGGGAAGAGAAAACCGTTTTTAGTTTTAAAGAAAAGCGAACAAAGATGGAGAAGCGAAACGCATGCGCGTTTATTGATGCAAGTAACGCGTGCATTATTTATGACTCCCGCCCCTCCCCCTGCAAATTATTCCCTTTTATTGCGGTCGCTGGTTTTCGAGAACAGTACCCGTTTTGCGAGTTGTATCAAAAGACTTTCAAGGACTGTTCAATCGAGTCAAGAATTTATTACAAGAAGGTTCAGGCTTATTTTAAGAGCGTAGATGACAAAACTTTCACAAAATTCTGGCGAACCCCCCCGACAAGCGGAATTCTTTACTTACAGGATAAACAATTAGGGGAAATTACTCTTGATGAACTGGAAGAGATGATGCCTAAGAAGGATTAACTTTTTGATTTATTAAAAAAAATTATTCTGTAACCGTTTCTTCCTCGGGCCTTGACAATATCACAAGTTTTTTGGATTCAACGAATTTTCTTTCAATCAAGCTCGAATTATCAATTAGTAACCTTCTTGATTTTGTATAATCTGACAAAATCCCATTAAGGGAATTAAAGAATTTCTGCTGCACCGCAGGGTCGTCAAACATCTCATTAAGGTCACTTTTTTTGAAAAAGTTTTCCCCCCGGAGAATAACAGTTTTGGCTTCACTTATTTTCGCCGCGTAATCAGGCGTTCCTAAATCGTAATCAAAATAACCATCAACGTAAATGATTCTCTGCATTAGTACGCTAAACGCGAGCTCATTAATCACAACATCGTTTCTTTTTGAAGTGAAATAAACACTTTTTTGTTTTTGAATAAGCCACTCAATATCATCTTTTACAGAAATCAAATAATTATCCTTAAGAGTGTTTTGTGAGGGGAGGACTAGCTCATCATTAATACTAGTGAGCATATCATTAAGGTCGCTATTGTTTTGTACAAATATACTGTTCGCATAATCCGCATCATCCTGAGTTATTTGCTCGGAGGGGGTGATTGAAAAGTAAATGGAAAAAGCAACCAGCGCTAAAGAAAAAATTATTGCTAAAACAAAAAAAGGTTTTGCTTTTGCGAAAGAAACTAAGCCAGAAACAACCCCAACCTTAGAGGCAGTTGTTTGCGCAGCACCCTTTTTTTGAACAACTTTTTTACTCATCAAATCAACAGGATAATTAGCGCAAGAAAGTTAATAAACGTAAGCGAACCCAAACCCAAACTACAAAAACTTTCCCGCCTGTGAGAGGGATAAACAATCCGTTTGTGTCATTAATGAAATGAATAAAGGAAAGAACAAACGCTAGGTAGACAAACCTTTGCAATAATTTCCAGGAGGAGAAACCGAATACTTGAATTACTTTGTTTACCGAAGTTAACGCTAAAACAAACAGGATAATTAGCGCGGGAACAGCTAAGAGTGCCCAAACATTAGAAAGAATTGGAGCTAAACTCAGGTTGTAAGAGTAAATTAGCACAAGCAAAAAATGAGTTGCAACAAAAATAAACGAAAGGACCCCTATTCTTCTCCTGTGCTTCAAAAGCGGAGAACAATTATTCCCTATACAAACAAAACTTGGACCAATCAACAGGGTGACGCAAAGCAAAAAGAATCCGCCCAGCGCAAAAAATCTAATTAAAATTGTTTGAGGGGGGAGGGGAAAAAGGAAACTGTAGAGCAGCAGCAGGAGCAGCGCAATAATTATAGAAACCCAAGTTTTTTCTCCTTTCATAACATCACAATCCATTTTTTAATTCATTTTTCAATCATTTATTTTATTTAATCATCCCAATACTCATCGCCCCTTCCGCTTTGTTGTGCAGGGGGAGACTGATTATTATTAGCCGGGGCATTTGTTGGGGTAGTTGAATTATTTGTGGTAACTTGTTGCCCAACCTTTCCAATTAAATAATTCGCAAGCAGGGCATTAGCGTAACTTGAGTGCATGTTTCCTCTCCCGCCTTTAGTGTCATACCCTTGGGTGGCATCCTTTCCGCAGTAATTCAAATAAATGCTTCCCCCAGGATGGGAAACGTAAGAACTCAAATCATAAACATTCCCGTTAATTATCATCCAACAATTCCCGTTCGCACTGTGTTTCGCAACTTCGCTTGCGGTTAGGGAAATATTAGTTGAATTATTTGGGGAAGAATTGTTGTCCAAAAGGTTCGTCCCAGTATTTGTGTCGGTAACAAGAGAATAATTCCTGCTTGGAGCAAGATCTTGCGGGTTAACGCTTATTGTGCAACCAAAAAGCAAGAGAAGAGCAAATATGATGCCTAATGAAACAAACAATTTTTTCATAACTTTTTACCAACAAATTATGCATTTAATAATTTAAAAGTTTTAAACATGAAGTTTTTTTGGATACTTCCCCTTTACCTCAACACCAACTTTGCCCCCGTCCGTATTTACAATCGCGTACGCTTCGCTTGCCATCCCCTTATCTTCTTCATTCTCCACAAGGGATTGGATCGTAAAATAAGGGATATTATTGTGAATATGCTTTTTGTCCCAGTGCAAATGGGCGTTAAAAACAGCAAGAACATTTTTTGAGTTCTCTAAAACCTTTCTAACCTCTTCCCTGTTCCTAATTAAACAAACTTCCGGTCGCCCTTCAAACCAGGGATTTCCTTTTAAATCCTGCTCGGCCAAGCCATGATGGACAAAGATAATGCTTTTTTTTGAATTATTTTTCAAATCCTTCTCCAGCCACTTGAGTTGAGCAGGAATTATTTGAACATTACCCTTTTCAATTCTTTTTGAGTAAAGAACAACAAAATGCATATTGTCCGAGTCAAATGAGTAATATAAACTTTTTTGGTTAAACAGCTTTACTAAATCGCTTTCGGAAATGTTCATTAGATCGTGGTTCCCCGCGGCATAATAAACCGGACAATTTAATTTAGTAAACAAATTCACTATGTAAGTAATATTCTTTTTATCATTTTCCTCATTTTCGTCCTCGATCAAGTCCCCAAGAACTATAACAAAATCAGGTTTCACTTTAGTGTTCATTTCCTCTACAAAAGAACCTAGCATAAATATTACGTTCTTGTTTATCTTTCGCAGCACTTCGTTCCAGTAAGCCTCAGGCCCGAAGTGAATATCAGCAATTATAACAAATTTCATAATTTGACCAACTTGTAAAAAGTACCCCAACTGGGATTCGGACCCAGGTTAATGCCTAGTTCTTGCTTAAAGTTGCTTTTTCTTTTGTGGGCAATCTACACTTTTTCTTTTCCCTGAAAAGAAAAAGGGCGGTGAGAAGGCACTGTGCTTGACCGCTGCACTATTGGGGCAGTTTCTGCCGTGTAAAGATTTTTTTATTGATTAGGTTTATATTGCTTATTAGCGTACTCTTTGCGGTAGTTATGCGTATTAAAGCGGTTTTACTGGATTTGGACGGGACATTGATTGATTCCATCCCCCTGATTATGGCGAGTGATAAGGCTGCGATTGAGAAATTTGGTTTTAAAGTAACTCACCAAAAGTTAAGAGAGCTTTCAA
>JAPLVQ010000144.1:8688-10589 GCA_026397035.1 Candidatus Iainarchaeum sp. | reverse complement strand
CTATTAAAAAAGTGAGCCAAAATGAAGGGAATATTTTACGCATTAATTATTTTCGGGCTAGTACTTGCCGCAGGAGCAGCATTTGCGAACACTGGGTTTAATACTTATTATTATACAGATAATTATTACCAAAGCACTTACTACCCTTCGCCAGCATACCAAGCATATTACCCAACTTATTACTACCAGACAACCCCAACTTATTATTACCCAACAGCGTACTACTACCCAACTTCATACTACTACCCAACAACATATTACTACCCGACCTACACTTACCCAACTTATACTTACCCAGCTTACTCATACCCATCATACAATTATTACCAAACAGGATACAGCGGAGCAAGCATCTACAATAACAACTGGGGAATATCAATCACAAGCGGAACAATATGCAGCTACTACGGATACTGCTAACTTTTTCTAAAACACCAAAAGATTAATTAACAAAAGAAATACTTATGTAACATGCGTGCGATAAACCCTAAAAGAAAAAAGCCAAAAACCTTGCAAAAACCCCCAAGAGAAGGAACAATATCAGCACTAATATACCACGGATTAGCGGGTGGACTAAAGCCAAGACAAATATTTGAAGGACTGCCAAAAATACACAGGGAAAAGCCACTACGGCTTAACTCAATAGAATCCATCGCAACAAGCTTATGCAAAAAACATCCCCCTCTATTAAAAATAACAAAAAGAATAAAACAAACGCAAGAAATAGCTTTGCTAAAAATAGCCTTGCAAAATCCCGAAATATCCCGTGCTAAACAAGCGAAATTAGCAGGGATTACAACAAGCCAATTGGAGCATGTTCTAAGAAAATATAGAAAAAAATATCCTGGAACAATCCCAATAAAAAACTGCCCAAAAAAAGGAAGAGAACCCATACAGCTAACTAAGGAAATGCAAAACTGGATGGATAGAAATATGGGAAGCGCATTGAAATCAATTGAACAAGCATCAAAAAGATTTCAAAATCCAACCACCAGAGAATCCTTTAGAGCTTTTGCAGTTGAAGAACTTCCAAGAATACTTTCCAGAGCCCGCCCAATAGGAGAGGAAGCAGTGGGCAAATATGTTAATTACTGCCTTTTGAGGTATCTTCCGCTAGAATTTATCAGAAAAGAAGTGGCAAAAAGACTTGGGATTGGCGAAAGAAAGACCAGAATACTGCTTGCCACGCTAAAAAATAGAGAAAGACAACTACCCCTGACACAAAAAGGAAAAGAACTTTTGAAATACTATGATACTCACGGCTCAAAACAGGAAGTTTCTTTAGATATCGGCTTAGAAAAAGAAATTATTTGAATAAAACAAAGAAAAATACTCTTTAACTATTTTTTAATTCTTTTCGAGCCGTCCCGCCAGCTCGCGGGCGGGGCTCGCCTAGAACTCGCAGCAAAAAGCCCTTTCATTAATTTTTAATTCTTTTCATACTTATTTTATTCATGCAAAAACTTGATTATAAAAAACTCGGACTAAAAGCAGGGCTTGAAGTACACCAACAGAACCGTCCCGCCGGTTCACGGGCGGAGTTCGCTGGCGCTCACACTAAAATAGACGACTTAATAAATTATAAAAAACTCGGACTAAAAGCAGGGCTTGAAGTACACCAACAACTAGACACAGGAAAGTTATTCATTAGAACACCAAGCAAACTAACTGAAGAAACTGATTTTACTATTGAACGAAAACTACGCCCGGTTGCCAGCGAACTCGGAGAATATGACAAAACAGCAATTGATGCGTTCAAGCGAAACGAAACATTCTACTATTCAGGAAAAAAAGAAAACATATCCCTCGTAGAGCTGGACGACGAACCCCCGCAACCAATGGATAAAGAAGCGCTCCACACCGTGCTTGAAGTCGCACAAATATGCAACTCAAACATTGTG
>JAPLVQ010000144.1:0-8602 GCA_026397035.1 Candidatus Iainarchaeum sp. | reverse complement strand
GTTATTGACGGAAGCAACACAAGCGCATTCCAACGAACCGCTCTAATTGCACTCGGAGGAGAATTTGAAATTGAAAATCCCGGCGAAGATGAGAAAAACACGAAAATAAAAAATGCAAAAGAAAAAAGTAAAAAGAAGAAAATCAGTGTGCAAATAATTTTACTTGAAGAAGATGCCGCACGCCCAATTAGAAAAGAACAGGGAAAGATTTATTACAACCTTGATAGACTCGGAATACCCTTAATTGAAGTCGCTACAGGACCTGATATTCGAACACCAAAAGAAGCAGTAATAGTTGCCGCAAAAATAGGAGAAATAATGAGACTAACATGCAATGCAAAAAGAGGAAAAGGAACTATCAGGCAGGATATTAATGTTTCAATCGCCAAAGGCGCAAGATGCGAAATTAAAGGATGCCAAGAACTTGAATTAGTCGGAACAATAATTGAGAAAGAAGTTGAAAGACAAATTGATTTGCTCCAACTCAATAAAAAGCTTAATGCAAAATTCGGCGGAAAAACAGAAGAACGGAAAAACATTTTCTCAGATGTAAAAGAACTTACTGAAGCACTGCAAAACAGCGAGTGCAAATTTGTAAAAGGAAAAAGCACATTTGGAATGAAAATTAAAAAAGGAAAAGGAATATTGGGCGAAAAAGTCGGAGCGAAGAGATTTGGAAGCGAACTTTCTAATTATGCAAAAGCCACGGGAGTTAGCGGACTTATTCACAGAGACGAACTGCCAAATTACGGAATAAGCGAAAAAGATGTTGATGATATTTGTAAAGAACTTGGATGCAAAGCAGAAGACGGGTTTGTGATAATAGTTGCCGAAAAAGAAAAAGCATTAAAAGCATTTGACGCTGTGAAGGAAAGATTTTTAGTTACATTTGAAAGAATACCAAGCGAAACACGCGGAGCACTAGAAGACGGCAATAGCGAATACCAAAGAGCGCTCTCAAGCGAAGCAAGAATGTATCCTGAGACAGATTTACCTTTTGAAATAATAAGTGAAAAAATGCTTGTGGAAATTAATAAAGAATTACCCTTGAGCGTTACTGAAAGGGAAAAACTTTACTCTAGTATGGGTTTAAGCACTAACCATATTGAAGAAATGAAACTCTCAAACTACGCAAGATTCTTTGAGAGAATTGTCGCAAAAGGCGCTAATCCAAAAACCAGCGCAACACTACTACTTCAAACACTCACTGAACTAAAACGTGAAGGAATAGAAATTGAGAAAGTAAAGTTAGATGAAATAGAAGAATTATTACTTGCTGAAAGCAAAGGAAAAATCAACCGAACAGCACTAAGCGATGCGATGAAAGAATTTACTAAAAGAGCTACAATTGGAGAAATATTATCAGGAAATAAAACTAGCCAAATCGATAATAAAACAATTGAGAAAATAATAATCACACTCGTTTCAAAGAATATGACGCTTGTAAAAACAAAAGGAATGGGCGCAATCGGACCCTTAATGGGTGATTTGATGAAAGAACCCGCGCTCAAAGGAATTGACGGGAAAGTATTAAGCGAAATACTGAAAAAAGAAATAATTGCGAATAAGTGATTTGATGCTAAGACAATCGCGCAGAAGCTTTCTAAAAAGACTTGGAAGCGCAACACTTTATGAGGCTTTGATTAATAAGGGAACAGCACAAAACACCCCGTGAACAGACTATAAAATAGTAGAGGAATATTTTGAGATATTGCGAAACTTAGGATTAAAAATTAGAATTCACCCAAGTTCAGGATACATATACAAAGATGGTTACTTTAAAAAAAGTAAGTTGATTTTATGCAAATAATTGAAAAGA
The DNA here is from genome assembly GCA_026397035.1 of Candidatus Iainarchaeum sp. GTDB lineage: Archaea > Iainarchaeota > Iainarchaeia > Iainarchaeales > JAAZKV01 > JAAZKV01. Next base: position 6,783 of record JAPLVQ010000144.1, on the reverse strand, counting down.
AATGCTGGCCAGAGTACTTTGAGAAAATTCTTCGCGGAGAAAAGAAATTTGAACTGCGCCTCGCTGATTTTAAAATTGAGGTTGGCGACACTTTGTTTTTGCGCGAGTGGAATCCAAAAACAAAAGAATATACAGGACGAGAAATTCAAAAAGTTGCGAATTACATTACAAAATCCAAAGACTGGAAAGTATACACGCAGGAAGAAATTGAAAAATACGGGTTTTATGTAATTGGGTTAAAAGATTAGGCAAAAGCAGAAACAGAATAACAACCCTTATGGAAAAGGTTTCGCTTCAATTATTTGAAAAGTAATTCCAATGTTATCCAATTTTGAGAATGTAGAACTAGTATTTGCAATTATTTTTAGAGTGTATTTGTTTTTTTCAAGAATTGCGCGCAAACGCTTTGAATCCCCAATTTCTTTTGAAAAACCAATTAAGACTCTCCCGTTTGGAAGCAAATGCTTCTTTACCCCTTTTGCAAATTTCTCAAAACTTTTGTATTCCGGATCAACAATGGCACGTTGCAGCATTGTAAGATTTTCTTTCTTGCCGCAGTGAAAAGGCATATTCCAAAAAATAGTGTCAAACTTTTCGCCTTTTAATGCGGAGAACAAATCACTCTTCAAGCACTTGGATTTTCTTCCAAAACCATGAAAGAAAAGATTCTCCCCAGTATTTTTTACGGCATCCGGATTAATATCAACCGCGACAACTTCTTTTGCTCCACGAACACAGGCAAATAATGAAATCACCCCCGTACCACAGCCAATTTCAAGAAATCTTTCCCCTTCTTTAATAGGCAAAGCGCCCGCGAAAAATTCAGTATCAGTAAAATATTTAGGCGAATGAACAGTCGGATAAACTATTATACGTTTATCAAAAATTTCAATATGATAAGGCTCTTTTTCTTTGGCAGCATCTTCAATAACCAATAAGGCTCTTTTGAGATACTGGTTTGTTTCATCCATAATAAAAACCAAAAATAGTCAAATCATTCCTTTTGCGCCCTTCTTCATTCTACGAAAACACTTTTTATGAAAGTACTGTCCAGCCCAGTGCTTATCAGTAGGGGCTTTACCGCAAAGAGAACACTGCTCTCCATATTTTCCTGAAGAAGAATCTTCGTCTTTAGATTCTGAAGTATTTTTATTACCCTCTTCTTTTTTTCCAAAAATTTCCATACAATCACCCAAAAACATGTCCAAGAAATGCAGCTGTATTTCTGGACCAAAAAACTGCAGTTTTTTTAGGCCCAACAAAAGGAAATATACCCTCAATTGAGGCAATCACTTTTTATATTCCAAACCTAATTTTCGAACCGCCTTAATCATTGTATTCTTCATATTTTTATGCTTAAGCATCTTCACAGCCTCGCTAGGAAAACACCATTTAAAATCATCATGCTCAACAACCTTAACCCCGTCCTTCAAATCCTGATGCTCAAAGCTAATTTTATTATTACTCGAAACCCTTACAATAAAATTCTGAACAAAACTCTTAATCTTTCTAACCGAATCAAAATAATGAATCTCATCAACCTTTCCCACAAGCTCATACTTAGGAATACCCGTCTCTTCAAATAATTCCCTCCCAATCGCGTCAAAAACCTCTTCATTATCCTTAACCCCTCCTTTTGGAAACTCCCAGCCCCTCCAATGCAAAACCCTGTGAAGCAGCAAAAACTTTTCACCGTCAAAAACAACTAAACCCACAATCATACGAGAAGAACCAATATCTGGAGAATCACCAAAAGTACGCGAATGCGCTCCACCCAGCCTATCACTCGAACTTTCAGGATACACAAAAACACCTAAATAAATGGGAATAAATAAAATAAAAAACCCCCCGCATTGATAATAATTGATAAATATGGACAAAATTTCAAACAGGACTAAAGATTCAAACATAAACGGGGTTTCTAACACAAAAGACTCTTCAAACACGGCTAAAGTTTATTTCACAAAAATAGACTCTTATAGGGAAACTGCTAAAATAAACACCGCAGCAAGGGAACTCGTAGAGAAAATACAAACCGAAGAGGAATTATTGATCGCGTAAAGAAAAATGGATCCATCCCCTTTTTTACTGACACAAATGTCCTCTACAAGGGTGAACGAACTTTCTCAGAAACCCACATAAAACTCGCAAAAGAACACGGCTTCACTCAAATACCAATAATTATCGCCGACGGGAAAGCGGGGGAAGAAAATATAGACGTAGAAAATGCTAAAAATGCCAAACACTTCAAAACCTGCAAAATTGGAAAAATAATAGCAGAGTCAGAACAAATTATAGTACTTGCCCATTTTAAAGGGCACATGCTCACAGGGTTTGCAGGAGCAATAAAACAATTAAGCATGGGGTGTGCGGCACGCGCAGGAAAACTAGCAATGCACTCCCACTCAAAACCAATTCTAAATCCATTAAAGTGCAAACGCTGCATGACATGCATAAAAAACTGCCCCGCTGAAGCCTGCATTATATCCACAATCCCGCACATTGACGGGAAAAAATGCATCGGATGCGCAAAATGCATCGCAGTATGCCCTTATGATGCAGTTAGTCCGAACTGGATAAGTACACTCCCAGGCGAATTTGCTGAAAAACTCGCTGAATACGCTTACTGCGCCCAAAAAGGAAAAAAAATAATTTATGTAAATTTTATTCTAAATGTTACTCCTGAATGTGATTGCATGAATAAAACCCAAAAAATAATCGCCGCAGATATTGGAATAATGGCTTCAAGCGATGCCGTGGCACTTGACAAGGCAAGCTTAGAAATGCTACGCGCTCGCGAAAAGAAAAAAGTTTTCGGCGGAGAAAAAATGCTTGAATACGCAGAAAAAATAGGGCTTGGAACTCAAAAGTATGAAATGATTGAATTATAAAAAAATAAATTATAAAAAAAATGAATTACAATACAATAAATTTAATTTTAGCTTTTTTTAGAAGACCCAACACCTGTTCCGCGCGGCTGAACTAAACCAAGACGCTTAATTTCAGCAAGCATTAATTCACGCTTTGAAACAGTCTTTAAAGAACGCTTTTCAATTGACTTGGGAGAATCTTTATGCCTGCCAAGATCAGTCTGAAAATCATCCCAATTCTCTCCAGAAGCTGTTTTTTCAAAATCAGCAAGCACCATATTCGTGCAATAATTAATCCATTTCTGTTCATGCTTATGCTCAGCGATAAAGCTTTTGTATTTATGGAGCGCAAGAAACCGCGCAAGCTTCAATTCAACACTTTCTCTGGTAGGCATAACTAGGTAAATAATAATTCCAACTACTTAATAACTAGTATTAGCCCCTCCCAGATTCGAACTGGGGTCCTAGGCTTCAAAGGCCTATGTCCTTGGCCACTAGACGAAGGGGCTGTTTTTCACTATATCTCTATTTGACTGTGCTATTAAAAAAGTCTGTTTTGCAGACTATTAGCACCACTAAAGTATTGGCAGAGGGTAGCAATTTAAAGCTTTTCATGGACAATTTTTTATAATGCGCGGGTAGCTTAGTCCGATTGGAGCGCACGACTGATAATCGTGAGGTCGGGAGTTTAAATCTCCCCCTGCGCACTATTATTTATTATAGAAACTACCCGGATTAAGTTCACCACAAAGTATTTGTTTTCTTTGTAAATAACTTGTTTTGGGCGGGCAATAACCAAACTTTTTCCAAATTTTATACCGAGAAAAGCGACTTGGGTTTCTTGAACCAATTTTCTCAAACCACAAGTCAAGATTTTTCTTCCCACTTACTGAAACTGAATATTGATGGCTTTCACTGTCAAACCTTTTGTCAAAAAACCTACGCTCACAAATAAAATTTGTAATTCCAATTTCGTTTAGGATTCTTGAAATTGTTTCTACTAGTTTTTTGCTATTAACTGACAGTCTGATTATAGGGTATTGATGCGAAGCATAAGTTTTCTTTTTATAACTGAGAGAAAAATCGGTATCAAATATTCCGCTGACACAAGGCAAAATGTAATTTAATCCCGAATCCAAAATAACTTTAGGAATATCAATAATTGCACTTTTTTTACCCAGAGGCATTTGAAGACACTGATTATAAAAACTCACAACAGCCTTTGAACGAAAAGTAACTGAACAACAACCCACACAATTCATCCTTATTGTTGGCTTTAAATTGAATAAATTGCTAAATAAAGGAACCAAAACAGTTTCATGCAATTCTTTATCATCCAAGTAATGCCCATAAATTCCGTAATAATAATCCACTTGGTGTCGGCGTCTGTAAATGTTCATGCAACCATCACCAATATGCACCCCAGCTAAGTAGGCCAAATCTTTGGACAAGAGTTTAGGCAGAATTAGCCCTTTTTTCTTGTCTTTCCAGCTATAAGAAATGTTTTCTGGATAAAGTTTAGTTTCATTTTCCATGAAGAAAAATGCTTTTTTTAGTTTAAACGGGTTGCGCAACCATTTTGCTGGTGGAGAATAGTTCAAACCTCCTCTGCCCGCTTTTTTGCTCAATAACGCTTTCTTGGAAAAAAGGTACTTTTGAACCGTTTTAACAGCTTTAAAAATCATTCGAAAAACAAGTATTTAGTGTTTAAACTCAAAAAGGGATTTAAGCATTTAGTATTTTATGATTAATGCAGAATATTTGGTGTTATTATGAGAAGCCAAAGTCACAAAGTCAGAGGAGCCTTATTTCATGCTTCGGTAGAACTTGGAAGCGGAAAAATAGAAGGATACGATTTTGAAAAGAATTTTAATGCGGAAAAATTCTTTGACTCATTTAAGGACACGGGCTTTCAGGCAACGAACCTTGGAAAAGCAATTGAACTTACAAAAAAGATGCAGGAAGAAAATGCAACAATATTTTTGGGATTTACTTCAAACATTGGCACTAGCGGTTTAAGAGATATTATTACTTACTTAGTGAAAAACAAACTCGTTCAATTTCTTGTTACTACTACTGGGGGACTTGAGGAAGATATTATTAAAACCCATGGGGATTTCTTGCACGGCGACTTTAACGCTGACGGGGCAAAATTACGCGATAAAGGAGTAAATAGAACAGGAAACATTTTCATTCCAAACGAAAGATACATTTGGTTTGAACAATTCATCAAACCTGTTCTTGAGGGACTCTACTCACAGCAAAAAAAGACCGGCAAAATAACTAACAGCGTGGATTTTGTTAAAGCCCTTGGAAAAGAACTTGAGGGAAAACCAAACTGTGAAGAAAGCTTTACCTATTGGGCGGTGAAAAACAATATTCCTTTACTTTGCGTCCCGCTCGCCGACGGAGCGATAGGAGATCACATTTATTTGTTTAAAAAAGAGCATCCTGATTTTTCAATTGATTTGTCAAAAGAACTTGAAGTGCTTTATGATACTGTTCTTGCCGCGGACAAAATAGGCGCAATAATTTTAGGCGGAAGTGTTCCAAAACACCACATAATGAACGCATGCATGCTCCGCGAAGGCGCAGATTACACTGTTTACATTAATACTGGGTATGAAGGAGAAGGAAGCAACTCCGGAGCAAACCCAGAAGAAGCGAAATCATGGGGCAAAGCAATGCACAATGATTACACTGTAAAAGTATGGGGAGAAGCGACTATTATCTTCCCAATACTTGTGGCAGCAGGGTTTAAGTTAAACTCTGAAAAGAAATGAAAAAGCTTCTTTTGAGCTTTTTAAATCAATTTTGCTGCGTGAATCAAAAAATCCAAATCCAAATGCTTAAATATTCAAATAACGAAGATTATCAGTATGGTTTTGTTTATTGCATTCAATTCAAAAAATGGTAGACGAAGGCGCCCCAAACGAAATAAGATACCTACATCAAAGTCATTACTTTTAGCAACAAAAGAGCTTGTGCTAAAGAGAATGGAAAAAGAATTGCCGCAACAACTTAACTCGAAAGCACTTTCAGGGCTTTTGAAAAAACTTAAGGTTAAGGGTGCGTCGTTTCCAGTGAATTTTGATTATGAACACACGGGTATAAGAATAACTGCAATATATAAAGCAAAAACAGGGAAGTTTTTGCAAATAGTTAGTTCAGAAAAACTAAGAAAATCGGCTTAAAATTGGTTTCTCTTAAAATATGTTTTTTGACGCCCTGCTTCCTCTGTGATATTAAGAGTTACTATATTAGTGGGGAGAAGCGACAATTATTTTCCCAATACTTGTAGCGGCGGGGTTTAAACTAAACTCTGAAAAGAAATGAAAAAACTTATTTTGGACATTTCAAATCACTTTTATTGCATTTCCAATCAAGAGCACATTATAGTTTCGTTATCATGTTTTTTTACTGGGCAACATATATTTAAATTTTGCAACCCATAATTATCTTTAGTGGAAGGATGTCCGTAAATCTTTTTTGAGCTTCTTTTAGCTCAAAAAACCTGTTTCTTTCTTGATTAATCTAAATAAGGAGAAGCCTCCTTTGTTTCATTGCAAGCAACACTGGAGGCTTCACTATGAAAAATAAGAAGATTTGTTTCTATAAACGTATCGATTTTGGAAAACAACCATTGGTTGTTTTCTCCAAACAAAAAACACATCCAATAACAGGGTTTACTCTGCAAGAAATCAATGAACGTATTGATTTTGATTTTTTGGATGCGTTAGCCCCCAAACAAAAACCAAGAGGAAGAAAGCAATTGTCTTTCAAAGGCAAGTAGATTCCTGGCGCTCGAGAGCGCCAGCACTTAGTTATTTCTTATGGATCTGTGAATAGTGTTTGTCTTGTCCTTCTTCTATGTATTTTTGTATTTTTTCGGCTGTTACTTTGCCGATGCTTT
>JAPLVQ010000161.1 GCA_026397035.1 Candidatus Iainarchaeum sp. | reverse complement strand
CATCTGCCTGTGAGGTTCCTGTTATCATGTTTTTAACAAAGTCTCTGTGTCCGGGAGCATCGATAATTGTGAATTGGTGGTTCTTTGCGTCGAATCTCTTATAAGAAACATCGATTGTTACTCCTCTTTCTCTTTCTTCTTTTAAATTATCCATTACGTATGCGAATACGAATGTTCCTTTTCCTCTGGATTTAGCTTCTTCTTCGAGCTTTCTGTATTCTTGTTCACTCAAAGCGCCTCCGTCGTAAAGTAGTCTCCCAACGGTAGTTGATTTACCATGATCAACGTGTCCAATGAAAACAACATTGATTAAATCTTTTTCTGCCATGCTGATTCCCTCCAATCGCATAAAATGCCATTAACCTGACCCTAATCAGTCAAACTAAAGACCTTTTCACGTCACACCGCGATTTTAAGCCATTCACCAGTCTACGCTTAACCTAAATCCTCTTAAGAAAGCTTTTAAAGGCTTCTCCTTAAACCGCCTAAAAAAAGTGCAGAATTTAGTAAAAATACTCTTTCAAACTTCAGGTCATTAAAATAAAGCATTTTGGAAAGTAATTTAATCTTCCAGAACAATACATTCTTTATGTGCACTATTTATTCCCGCCCAAAGCCGCCCAGTAAAATCAGGCAATTGCTTTGGAGAGTTTTGGCAAGGGAAAGCGCATTGTTCATTTATTTGCTTGCTTATTTTATTATTCTCGATTCGCAAAAGCAAGTGTTGGTCTCCCTGTTTTAAGATTAAAATCAGTTACAAAGATTTTCGCATTATAAGCGTCGAAATAGGAAGTGGCTATGATGCCTGCAACTATATCCAGTATTTTTTTCACAATTAATTGTTTTTGCTTGATTGGCATTGAATCAAATCCGATTTTTCTGTTCAAAATATTTCCATATCTGGATTTTTGAGATAATCTTTTTTTTTCATGCACTGCTTCCATTAAGTCAACAATGCTCGGAGCTGGAATTACTCTTTCAGCTATTCTCAGATTTTTTTTATCAATCGACAAGAGTTCCAAGGGCTGAAAATCGAATAAATGCGGGGGATTAGCCAAAAAATGTTTGTTTGTAAGTTTTACTCTTTCAATAAATTTCTCAAGATCTCGAATACTATTAAATGTTCTGACCGTAGCTGCCATGGCGGAAGTTATTGCAACGGGTTTTCTTAGCCACACACCAGTTTGGTCAAAATATTGCTTCCGCGGTTTTATTCTTCTTCGACCGTCTTTCGCAGTGGCTACTAGTTTGTATCTTTTTTTCCCAGCATCAAAATCTCTCCAAAACCTTCTTGCCTGAACAGCCGAAACTTTCTTTTTTCCAAGAGACCTAATCATGAGACAAGTACAACTATTCAGATATTTAATTAATTGCCTAGTTAAAAACACCCAAAAAACCTTTCTTGCCCAGCACCTTAACCAAAAACAGCTTGCAATATTTTATTTTTAAGCACACCGCAAGTGTTTTGCCGGTGGTGAACTTTGATTATAAAATCAAAAACAAGAAAGTCGCGGAAAGTTATCTTGATTATTTTAATCTGCTTTGGAAGAAATCAAGATCTTAAATTTTGGTTTAGCAAAAGTATATTTACCAGTTAGTGGCATTTTTAGTTATGCCTAATCCTTTGGGAAGAAAAGCTCCTTTGAGTTTGAGAAAGCGTGCACTGGGTTCAGCAACTTATTTTAAGGATCCTGTGAGTCCTGCACATTATTCAATTAGACAGCACCCCGAATGGAGGTATTTTGATAATCATGTTGCAAAAAATCCGCATTTGGTTCTTTTTGATCATCAAAGAAGGCCTAGATGTACTTTGGGTTTTGAGTTGCACCAAGTTCCAAATACGCCCCCTGTTTTAATAATAAATTCTATCCAAAGAGAGACTCTTTATAGAAGAATGCGTTTTGATATTGATACAAAACTTGAGAAAGAAGAGGGCGCAAGGTTTAAGCAGATGCTTTCTGGAATGCATCCTTCTGAATTTATTCTCTCCGAATTTTTGAGCCAAAATAGGGAAAGAATAACCAAAGGAGTTCCTGTTTATTTGCTTCTTGATTATCCAAAAGGATATTACAGCGCAAGAAGGCTTGCAAAAGATAAAATTGCTCCTGTTGAACATATAGAAAACTATAAACCTTTAATTGATAGATTCTTTTTTAGAAAAGAAGAAGTACTGCCTTATGCTTACCAACTAGCTAATGGGGATTGGACTACTGAACCAGCAAGAGTTGTAAGATTAAATCCGAACAAAGAAAGAGTTAAACAGATTCTTGGATTAAAATAAAATCTAATCAAAAATAATCCAAACATTAGTTAAAAAAAAAGAAAATTTTGGAGAATCGCAATCTCGCGATCCCCAAATAAGTAGTTTTTCTAAGAACTTCAATCCAAGAAAAACTGCCATGTTTTTACTTCTTCTGGCATTCCTTTTCTTTTCCTGATTTCTTTTATTGTTTCTGCTTGTAAGTCTCTTGGCAAGAGTTCGTAGCCGTAGTATTCTGCTGTCCATACTGCTCTTCCTTGTGTTGCTCCGCGCATTGCGCTAGAAAACCCGATTAATTCTTTTACCGGTGCTTTTCCTATAATAATTGAAGAGTCTCCTTCTTGGCGCATTTCAGTGATTTGTACTCTTCTTCCACCTAGTTCGCGGCTTGCTGCGCCCATCTGGTTTTCTGGTACTGTTACAGTAAGTAATTGTTTTGGTTCGAATAGGAATGATCCTGCTTGGAGCATGCATGCATAAATTCCGCGTGTTACTGCTGGTAGTACTTGTGCTGGTCCTCTGTGGATTGAGTCTTCGTGGAGTGTCGCATCGTCAAGCTCTACTAGTACGCCTTGGCATTTTTCTTTTGCTAAGGGTCCTTCAGCCATCGCGTCCTTAAATGCCTGGATTACTAGTTCGCGTATTTCGTGTAATGCTGTTATTCCTCTTGTTCTGTCAATTAAAGCATTATTGCCTTCAACAGCCCATACTTTTTTAGAATCATCATTATTGAATCCTACTGCTTGTAGTTTTGCGATTGATTCGGCGTTCTTGAATTTTATTTTCCCTATTGGTGTAGTTAGTTCCGATATTTTGTCATAAATTTCTTTTGGCATTGGAGATACTTTTAATTTGAATTTGTTGTGTTTGTTTGGTGATTTTGCTTCTACAACAATTGATTCTCCCGCTATTCCTTCGTGAAAAACAACTATCGGGGAGGAAGTCTGGATTTCAATTTTATGATTATTAACTATTCTATAAGTGTTTACTTCTAAATGTAATTCCCCCATTCCGCTAAGCAGGTGTTCTCCTGTTTCCTGGTTTATTGTTGTTCGAAGGTTTGGATCTTCCTTAGATAGTTTTCGCAGGGCTTCAATTAGTTTTGGCAAATCTTTTGGATTCTTCGCTTCGATTGATACAGTCATTACGGGTTCTGCGTTACTCATAAAACTTTCAAATGGTTTTACATTTTTATCAGTAGCAACTGTTTCTCCTGCGTAAATATCTTTTGTTCCAACGATTGCTGCAATATTTCCTGCTTCTGCTTTTGATATTGTTACAAACTCGTTTCCCATGTATACTCCTACTTTTGATACTTTTACTTCTCTATGTGCTGAGAGTAAGTAAACCATTGCGCCTGGTACTAGAGTCCCCGAATATACTCTTCCTGTCGCAACGTCTCCTGCGTGCTGGTCTACTGAAACATCTGTTACTACCATTGTTATTGGTCCTTTGTCGTCGCATGAAGTCATTGATTTTGCAGCTGGTGTTTCCATGTCTCCGCCCCAGATTTTTTTGATTCTATATGTCTGCGCTTTTAATGGACTTGGTAAGTGTTCCGCAACCATTTGTAGTACTACTTCGTGTACTGGAGAGCGTTTTGCTAGCTCATCCTGCTGGTCATTCTTTAAATAATCATAAACTTGTTTGAAATTGATTCCTGATTTTTGCATGTATTGGGCACTAACTCCCCATTTTCTTTTTGCCGAGCCAAATGCTACAGTTCCTTTTTGTATGCTTACTTGCCATTCTTGTTTGAATTCTTCAGGAGCGTTTCTTTCAATTAAAGTATTAACTTTTGCAATTACTTTTACGAATTTTTCCTGCATTTGCTGTTCATTTGCATTAAGTTCTTTTATAATTCTGTCAACTTTGTTTATGAATAATACTGGTCTTACATATTCTCTCAAAGCCTGTCTAATTACTGTTTCTGTTTGAGGCATTACTCCTTCAACAGCATCAACTAATAATATTACTCCATCAACTGCCCTCATTGCTCTAATTACTTCTCCTGTAAAGTCAACATGTCCGGGAGTATCAATTAAGTTTACTAAGTATTTTGTGCTTTTCCAGTCAAATGCGAGCGAAATGTTTGCGGCATTAATTGTTATTCCTCTGTCCTGTTCTTGGTCTTCATAATCCATCATTTGTACTTTTCCAGCCAAATCTTGATTAATTAGTCCTGCTGCTGCAATAAGTGAATCGGATAAAGTTGTTTTGCCGTGGTCAATGTGTGCTACTGTGCCGATATTTCTAATATTAGTCCTGTTATTCATTAATGTTTCTACTAATTCTACCATTGATTCTGTTCGTCCCAATCAAATCACCACAAAAATGTTTTTCCAAGAACTCTTTACTTAGAAATAAAAATAATTAGCAATTCCGCAAAAGTCACTTTCATAATATTTTGCAAAAAATCGCTTTTTTGACCTTTACCTTGAAGCTTTTGCTATTCTTTCAACTTCGTCTTTTCTTTTTATTGACGAGCTTTTAAGGTCATTATTTGCTGCAGCAATTATTTCATCCGCAAGCGCTTGAGCCGCAGTTATCTTTTTATTGAATGATCCGCCAAACCCGCCTAAAGCAAGATTTTTTACAGCTTCATCAAGTCTCTTTAATGGAGAAACATCAACAGCAAGAGTATAAGACACCCCGCCTTTTTTAATTCTAGTAACATCTTCTCTGGGCGCCGCGTTTTCTACTGCACGTACAAGCATTTGGATTGGATTTTGTTTAGATTGTTTTTCTATAATCTCAAATGCTTTTTCAACAATACTAATTGTTTCAAGTTTTTTTCCGCAACTTCCTCTTCCTCTAATAAATTTACCGCTTAATTTTCTTTTTCCTTGTCCTGAACGCATTAATTTGTTTACAAGTCTTTCAACAATGTTCAGATTCGCTTTTTCAAATCTTCCTCTTGTTTTTCTTCCATAAGAGTGCGGGATTACTATCGGGTCAAGATTAACATATTTTACCATGCTTAAATCAGAGATTATTACGTCGCTAAATGACCATTTATTAAATAATTTATAATCAGAAAATTGTGACTTTTTTCTTACAATAATTGGTTTTGGTTCGCTTTGAGCCTGCGCGTCGCCAGCAACTTGTTTAATAGAACCTTCTTTGAAATGCTCTTTCTTTATTTGTTTAGTGTCAATAACTTTAGCATCGGTTTTAACTTCGTGCGTCTTTGCTTCGTGTAATTTAGCTTCTGCCTTTACTTCTTTTACCATAGCCTTGTTTTCAGCTTTTGCCAAAACAGCAGCTTCTTTAAGCACTTCAACTTTTGTTTCTACTTTATCCATTCAATTCATCCTCAAAAAGTTAATTAATTCAAATAAAAAAAATTATTGCTTTTATCTTTTTGTTTTTTCTTTCTTTCCTGTTCTTAGCATTTCAAGGCTTATCCCATTCACGTGTGTTACTCTATATTTTACACCCCAAAGGTCGCCTTTTGGCCCGTTCTGCGCTCCCCCGAGTCCTTCAACAATTACTTCATCATGTTCGTCAATAAATTTTATCGCACCGTCATATGGTGCTAAAGCAGTTAGTTCTTTTCCGTTCTTAATTAATTGAACTCTTACGCATTTTCGAATTCCGGAATTTGGTTGTTTTGCTTCTACTCCTCTTTTTTCAAGTACTATTCCTTTTCCCTGAGGAGAGCCTTCTAGTAAATCCTTATGAATATTATTTTTTGCTCTTGTTTTCTTTATGGAGCGTACGTCTTTTTTGCGCCACTTTCTGCGCTTTTTTTCCATGCTCGAGCCTGCGAATTCTCCGTTTCCCATTCAATTCACTTTTTTATTTTTACAATTTTAAGCGTCGATCAAACTACTCAGAATAACTAAGTACTACTCCACGCTCACCAACTTATTTCCTCAAGGAAACCTTTTTAAATGCTCAGCCAAGCACTAAAATCAAGCTCCAAGTAGAACCCGCTTAAACCTTTCTTTGCACGTAAATGGTTATGGCTAAAAGATTTACTCCAACTGCAATTATTGAGGGTAGCCCAGAATTGCGTGAGACGGTTTGGTACAAAAAACCGCGTAAACGCCTCGTAAAAGCTAGTTATCCAAACAAAGAATTTGCCGGCGTGGTTTATCACAGGCAACCAAGAAAAGGAGAAACTTTAATTGTGCATGTTCATAATCATAAACCAAATGAAAAACTAGCAGTTCTTCCGGGAAAATTTGATTTGAAAAGTTTAATTGATGCTCCTCGTTTAAATCAAGCTTTTGCGGTGCGACAGAAAGGTAAAGTGCTTGGATATACTTTTTACCATTTTTCAAAAAAAGGAACAATAAGAGAACAGAAAAAAAAGTTAAGAAGATTCTTGGCACAAACTCCTAAAAGTTATCAAGCATACCATGTAGCACCGCAAACTCCTTTTAGAAATGCGAAAGATAAGACGGCTTTCCTAAAAAATATTACACAATCAAAGAAAAAACTTAAACAAACAGGTATCAGGCTTAGATTTGTAGCTAACAAAAAGAACGGGTTTGTTTTTGACGGGACGCAGTTCAAAAGAAAAACAATAAAACGTCATGATAAATTAAAAAGACCGCGCAGATTTGGGAGATTGTGAAGAAATTTAATAAATGATTTTGCAGAGTAAATAAATGGATTTGTGAAGTAAATAAGTTATTTGGTGAAGCATATGAAGATTTTTATTATTCATGGAGCTTATGGCAATTCGCAAGAGAATTGGTTTCCTTGGTTAAAGCAACAACTTAAACAAAAAGGGATTGAAGTGATTATTCCTGATTTTCCTACGCCCCAAGGACAAACATTAAATAGCTGGGAATATGCACTTAGTAAATATATCAAAGAAATTACTCCAGAAACTGTTTTCATTGGGCATAGTTTAGGTTGTGCATTTATCCTTTCAGAACTTGAGAAAGCTAAATTAAAAATCAGAGCATGCTATTTGGTTTCGGGCTTTGTCGGTCCTTTAGGGCTTGACCTTGACAAGATTAATAAGACATTTACTGAAAAAGATTTTGACTGGAGCAAAATTAAAAACAATTGTAAAAAATTTGTTTTATTTCATTCTGATAATGATCCTTATGTGCCTCTTGCAAAGGCAAAAGAATTAAAAGAAAAACTCAACGCTGAACTAATTATCACCCCGAAAGCAGGCCACTTTAATAAAACAGCGGGTTTTACTGAATTTCCAAGATTATTGAACAAAATTATGGAGTTGATTAAATGAAAGTTTATTTATGCAGGCACGGGCAAACTACTGGAGACATTGAGGATCGTTACGGTGGTGACTATGATGATCATTTATCAGAAAAAGGCAAGAAACAAGCTAATGAGCTTGCGAGTAGTCTTTCTAATTTAGGAATTGAAATTGTTTTTAATAGTCCGCGCATTAGAGCAGTGGAGACTGCAGAAATAATTTCAAAAAAGCTTGGAATAAAAACGATTGAAGCGAAGAATTTGCGTGAGAGAAATAATTATGGGGTTCTTACTGGACTAGTGAAATCAGAAGCCAAATTAAAGTATCCTCAAGAAGTCGCTAAACTTGCCATGGATGAATTAAGGCATAAAATAACTGGTTCTGAGGAGTATGATTCGTTCAAAGAAAGAATAATTGCCGAATTCAAGCGAATCACATCCAAAAACAAGTACAAAACTATTTGCATTATTTCGCATGGAGGCCCAATTAAAACAATTTTCAGGGAACTTTTCAATCTTGGCAAATTTGATAGTCTTGGCGATTGTGCAAGTATTGAAATTGATTTTGAAAATGAAGAGTTTAGCGTTGTTGCAATGAAGAATGCGTCATTAAAAATAAAGAACACATAATTAAAGATACTTTGTCGACAGGACTTCTTTAAAAATCAACAAGACTTCACTAAAAGATAGCCTCAATTAACATCTTTAATTAATAACAAGGTCCAAGTCAAAATTTCTTTTGATTAATTCTTTTACTCTTTTTATTCTTGAATTGTTTTTGTATGCTTTTGCTTTGTTTGTTCCGTCAAGAAGCACTATTATTTTTCCGTTTGTTTGTCTTGCTGTAGCATAGTCAACTTCAAGCGCTTTAGCAAATACATCTTCTGGTTTTTCATAATAAGGTACTAGCTCTACTCTTTTTTTTAGTTTCTCTTGAAGTGTTTTTACGTTTATTGCGGCTTTTCCAATAGCTCTGCCCATTTCTTTTTCCGCAACTAAATATACTACCATTTGTCCTTCGATTAGACAATCTTTTGGCATTACTCCTGTTACTTGCTGGAGCGCGTTCATTAATAGTATTTCATCCATTGATAGCTTCATTTTGCTCACCAAGTATAAAAAAAATAATTTTGCCGCAGTTTTTGCCACAGCAATTATCAAGCTTTTATTTATTGTTTAGATTTCAAGTACTTTGCTTTTCCCCGCTTCTAATATCATCATTGTTGATACAACAAATGGTTTTCCGCATACGCTTCCTAAAGCAAGCCCTGTATCTAAATACTCATAGAACTTTTTATTTTCAACGAGTGCTATTTGTTTTAGTGTTTCTTTCTCATTTTTTGGCATATTCTTTGATGCGATTACCATTTCGCCTTCTCCTGCTAAAAGCTTTTTTTGGCACTGTCTGTACCCGAAAACTATTTTTCCAGTGTCAACTGCACGTCTTATTTCTTTATTTGCTTCCACGCTCATAATTTCACCTTTTTTAATTTTTTAAATGAACCAAAAGAACCAACTTTAGAATGAGTAAAACTTTTTGCCTTACTCCGCTTCATTGCTTCTCAAGGCTTTTAACTAAAATAAAGAGAATTGTGAATATTTATAAATGCTCTTATACTGCTTCAAAAAATAGCCCTTCAAAAAAACCTTTGAATTATGTGGATTTTGTTATCCAGAACTAATTTATTAAAAAAACCTTGTTAAAGAAAATAGTTTTAAAAAAGAATAATAAAAACCGGCTTTTTATTTACCGGCTTTTATTCTGCCAATTTTATTTCATTAGTAGTTCAATTATTTCAATTCTAAATTCAGCTTACTTCATTAGTAGTTCAACTATTCCTGTTCCTACTTTAATTGGTTGTCCAACAATGATGTTTTCTACAACTCCCGTTAGGTTTTCTTTTTCGCCCTTAAATGCGGCTTCTAGTAAGTGTTTTGTTGTTTCTTCAAATGCTGCTCTTGCGAATGGAGATGCTTTTCCTTTTGTGATTCCTGTTCTTACTATTCCTTTCACTTCGCCTGAGAAGGTCATTAGGTCGGCTAAGAGCATTATGTGCCTTAAGTCTACTTTGATTCCGTTATCATCAAGAACTTTTTTTAGTTCTGCTACAATCATTTGTCTTCCTGCTTCTATCCCTAAAATTTTTGATGTCTCGATTATATCATTAGTGAATACTTTTTCCTTGTCTACTTCTTCAAGTTTTAAAACAGCTTTTAGGTTACTTCCGCTTGTTTTTACAATATATTCATCGTTTTCTTTTACTATAAGTGTTTTTTGTATTCCTTTTACTCCATGTACTTTTTCTTCAAGTAGTTTGATTAATTCTTTTCTTATTTTCACGTATTCGGATTTTTTCTCTATTGAGAAGTGCACTGTACTATCGCGGTAAATTGATTTGAAGTCTTTTAATCCTTTTTTAAGTATCTCGCTTACATCATCCGCTTTTAGCCCGAGTGCTTTTGTTTTATCGGTTTGTATTTCTACAGCGATTTTCATGTTTTCAAAGTCTTCGTTTATTTTTACTACATCTTCTACTCTTACATCAATAAGGCTTTTTGCGAATTTCTCCGCTTTATCTTTGTCTCTTTTAAAAGCGCTTTCTAAATAGATTGTCATTGTAGGGTACTTCGCTTTGCTTCGTCCGTCAACTATTTCTTCAACTCTTTGTATTCCGCTTCCAACGGATACTTCTGCGGCTCCTGCAAAGTGTTTTGTTCGTAATGTTAGCTGTGTTCCTGGTTCTCCTAATGATTGAGCGGCGATTATTCCCACTGCTTCACCGGGTTCTACTAATGCAAGATCATATTTTGCTTTTACCGCATCAGCTAGTTTATCCGCCTGCGTTTTTGATAATTTATAAACTTCAGCTATCGCAACTATTTCTTCTAAGAGTTTTTTTGGTAGTGCGACTTGTTCCCATGTTCTTTCCTTTTCTTCGTAAACTTTTTCTCCTTTAATTTCATTTTCTTCGCCGTCATCAGCGAGGCCTTCATCTATTTCAGGAGCTTTTCTTTTTTTCTTGGCTGTTTTTATTTCCACGATTTCAGCATCTTTTTCGCCAGTGGCTTCTGTTTTTTCTTCTTCAACTTCAGCTTCTTCGATTTCTTCAGTAGTAGCATCGTCATCATCAACATCTTCTTCTACTACTTCTTCGGTCGCGAATCCTTCTTCTCTGTCTTCAGCCATTTTATCCCTCTCCTAAATTTCTTAACCTAAAATTATTCATTTCCTTTACTTGTTTTTTATAT
>JAPLVQ010000176.1 GCA_026397035.1 Candidatus Iainarchaeum sp. | reverse complement strand
TTCCATTAGTTCGCCTTCGTCTTTTAAGAATTCGCAGATTATTTTTGCGAGCATTTTTGAAGTATTGGTGTTTTTCGCGATTTCGTCTAGTGTTTGGGATTGTTTTTGGTTGAATGAAAAGATTGATTTGTTTAAGTAAGCAGTCAGTAAGTCGGTTTGGATTAGGTAATAATTTCCGTCAAAGCTTTTTATTCCTCGCAATAGTCCTTCTTTTATTTGTCTTTCATAATCGCTGGAGGCTTTCCAAGCGTATTCTTTTCCTCTTATTACTAAAAAGCCGTCTGTTTGGAGAGTGTAATTAGAGTATTGTTTTTCAGGGACGCAATAATCTTCTGACTCTTTTTTCTCCCTGTTTTCTTCATTTAGAATATCTTCTTTTATTCTATAAACCCCTTTTTTGTAGGTTTCGTTTAGTTTGAACACAAATATTTTTCCGCTTATTACAAGTTCAAGCAATGCTTTTTTTTGTTTCTCGTTTAGGGTGGCTTCAAATTTTCCTTCGACTAAATCGCTTAACCTTGATTTTTTTATTAATCCTATTACCTGCTGTTTTTCTTCATCAAGCTCCGCAGAGCACTTCTTTACAGGGGTTTCTTTTTCCTTAATGAGTTCTTTTTCAATTAGAATAAACATTCCTTTTTGGTTTGGGACAAGTTCGTACTCTTTTCCCTCTCCAAGCATTGAACTTTCTTCTGAATTTAGCGAAATATTTGACCCAATAACTTTAGCCATTTTTCTAGCACCGATATAACCTGTTGATAAAAGTATTTAAAACCAAAGCAGGGGGTTTCGACGATTGTTGAAGTTTAGAATAGCTTTATAATTTAAAAAATACGTGCGTTTTTAGGAACTTGAAAATTGGTGTTATTTGATTAGTGAAAGATATTATTAAATAAGGTTGTGATTAGATGTTGGTAAGGTGGGGAATGCACGCTAAACAGCGTTTCTTGGAAAGGGTGTTAATGCACGGGCTTGATTATGGTGATTTTGAGTTTAAGTTGAATGCGCAGGTAGTTAAGATTAGGGAAGGGAATTTGGTTAGGACAATATTTGAAGTAAATGGGATTGTTTTTACTGTGATTAAAGAAGAAACCACAAGTTATATTGAAGTTATTACAATGTGGGAGTCTAATAAGAAGGAAGTGGATTTATGGAAAAACAGGTGAATTGCCATTTGTGCGGCGCAAAGGCTGAATTGAAATTTGAAGATGTTTCTTTAGTAAATGGCAGGGTTTTGATTAAAGATTCTCCATATTTTCATTGCATTAAATGCGGGAAGGATTTTTCCACTTCCGAACAAATGAAAGAGTTAAGCGGGCTTATTAGCTCTCAAAGTGGGAATTTTTCTTTCCAAAGGAAGATAATTAACGCGGGGAGAAGCCTTGCAATAACTTTCCCTGCTGATATTGTTGAAGCTTATTCGCTTAAAAAAGGCGCAAAAATAAAACTAATCCCTGAAAATAACTGGACAATAACACTGAAAGTCTGATTGCTTCTAAAAAGTTTGAATTCACCTGAATGAAAGTAAACAGAGTGTATTTCTAGAAGTTAATTGATTCTTTAAGTAATGTTTTTTATAATTAACCTGATTTCTAATAAAAAAATCCTTGAAATTCGTTCAAAACCCCCAAAAATTTGTTGAAAACTATTTCCAAAAGCCTCAAGAAAAGGTATAAATACTCCGAACTGTGTTAATCATTACAAGTAAAAAAGTTTTTTTGTGATGGGGAACTATCTTGAAAGTAAAAGTGCAAAAATTGCAGGGAAAATTATAAAAAAAGGGTTATTCAGTTTTAAAAAGAGTTTTTACGCGAAATTGTGGTTGGATGGATAAGCGCTGGAGAAATATACTAATTCTTTTACTAATAGTAATAGTAGTGGCGTGTAGCTGGTTCTTTTATCCAAATTACAGTGGCTTTTTGTCAAATATTCTTGGCGGCGGGAGTACTCCTCTTTCTCAGAATGATTCTCTGCTTCAAAATGATATTTTGGCGATTCAAAAGTCTTTTACTGATTCAGGAGTTAGTTTTGATGCTTTTAACCGCAACGATTTAGTGAAACTGGATGCTGATATGAATGTTGTTATTGATAAATCTTTTTTGAGTCTGGACAAAGTGAAGTCTTCTTTATCCAGCGCAAAAATTTCTACCACTGAAGGGGTTGATTTGAGGGATTCTTATAAAGAGATTATTGATTTAGAAAAAGAAAGAAAAGTAATTTTTGATAATTTGCATACTTTGTGGAATACTTCGGATTCTAATGTCGTTTGCGATATAAAAATGGATTTTTCGTTAAGGATAGGCGAGTATTCACTGAATAATACTAAACTTGGGGGAGCAGGCACCAAGCAGAGTATTTTGCTTCTTGATTCCCAGTTAGGGTACCCTCTTTTCAGTCCGGATTTTTCAAGGGATAATAAAATTTTGGAAGATTTGCGGGCAACTTATGACGGGCTGGATGATTATTGCTCTTGATGAGAGGATAATAGCTTGGTTACTGGGAGTTGGATTATTTTTAATGGAATTAAAGTATAGTGAAAATGGGTGTAGTGAGAATTGGATTGAATTTTTTTGGGTTGATGATTGTTTTTAATGGGGTTAAAGTATTATTTTAATTGGATTAAAGATTAAGTATGAATAAAAAGTATTTTTCGGTTCTAGCAGTTCTGCTAGTTTTGCTTTTGGTTATTCCTTCAGCGTTTTCAAAGACAACAACTATGGGGGATATTATTGTTGACCAGGACAGGCTGATTTCTGAGATTAACGCAATGGGTCCTCCTTTTGAGAATCAAGTTGATGCTTATGAAACAGCCGCTATTGATATTCGTACAGTCACTTATGCAGCTAATGCTGGGCTTCTTGACTTTAGTAAAGCGAGTAAACAGTTTGATTCTTTGAACCAAATGGAAGGAGAAATAAGAGCCGTGTGGGTTGATGCTGGCAAAAAAAGGGCTGATCTTACAAGACTACAAGCTGATGTGGAATTACTTGCCGCAGAGTATCCTAAAAAGCTTACAAGGCTTGAAACACAAATGGCTAATCTTCAAGAAGCAGTTTCAAAAGCTGGGAATGTTACGGCTTATCATGCGCAATTAGAGGCTGCTGAAAATGAAGTTTCTCAATGGATTGTAGAAAAGCGATCAAAGATTGCTCAAATTGATGCTAGGATGAGTGCGCTTGCGCAAAGTGAAGCGCAAATTAATTCAGAAATTGCCGCTGCACAGTCTTCTTCAGTTGTAGATGAAGTCTTGAATATTAGTAATGTGCCTGGTAGCGCTTCGGCTCCTCCTGCAGGGGAAGATGCGCGGATTACTGCAATAAAGGATGAGCGTACTGTTCTCACAGAAGAGAGAGCAATTCTCGCAAAGCATGTTGAGAATTATACTACTAATGTTGCGGAGTTGAAAGCCGAGAGAACAGCAAGTATTCCTACAAAAGAAAATCTTCTTGCTCAGGTCGAGACTTTGAAGAAAGATGTTACTAATTTGCAAGGTGCGATGAAAGTGAATGGCAATATTATTGATGCGGCTTCTATTCAGAAAAGAAAAATTGTTGTTGACGCTGGAAAAGATTCTTTTAATGTTATTTGGAACAGGGCTGCAGCTAAGGCACAGAATGGCTGGGCTAAAGTACGCGAAGCAAATTCAAGAACTTGGGCGTTCTTTAAAAATCTCCCAACTTATGCTAAAGAGTTAAGCGGGGCGGAAGTTAGGCAACTCCAGCTTACAGTTGACAATGCAAAAGGAACCATTGCTGATTTGCAAGAAAGCGCAAGAGATGTTGCGGAGCAAAAACAAGTAGGGGTTGATTTTGCATTAACAAGAAATGAACAGATTACAGATGAGCTTTTGAATTACAAACGTATTTTTGATGACGCTTCTGATGCTGCAAGAGGGGTAAATTTACAAGGTCTCCAGACAGAGCTTGCTAGAAGACAGACTGTTCTTTCTGAAATGAAAGCAAAGCAGGCAAGTAGTCTCGCTTCAATAGATGAGTCTGTCAGCACTGCTGCAAGTAATTTTGCTTCTTTAGAAGCTGAAGTAAAACAATTGGAATCGAGAATTTCTGCAATAACTGAATCCCAAAGAAGGCAGTTAATCCTTGATGAAACGCAGGTGCAAGTCACTCAAAAGAGAACTCAACTCGAGCAGTGGAAAAATGAGCAGATAAAATTTACCCAAAGCACTCAGGATAGAATTAAGGCTAGGCAGGCAGAAATTAATAATAAATCCTTAATCCAGCAGGATCTTGCCGCCAAAGAGAGTGAGATTAGGAGCGTTCAGGCTGAGATAACTGCAAAAAAAGCGGCAAGAGAGGCTTCGATTAGTGCTTCAAAACTTACCGGAGGAAGCGGGGATAGTACTTTTGTAAGGCAG
>JAPLVQ010000027.1 GCA_026397035.1 Candidatus Iainarchaeum sp. | reverse complement strand
AGCAGATAAACGCCGTTTTGGCGTAATACGCCAAAAGAAAAAAATCAGGATAATCACTGCGATGGAAACCAGAATGACCCTACACAACTATATTGCAACAATTCTACACCCGACTTAATAAAGGGTTTTGTCCCAGAGTCCCCCCAACCAACTATTTTATAATCCTCCACAGCAGGAGATATTTAGGCGTTTTGAATGATAATAGTATTCCTTGTAGTCCTCATAATGGCACTGATAATCGCAAATGTTTTAGTTTCAGCGGCAAAGCCAAAAAAAACCGGCGAGAAAGGATTCGCAAATCCTTATTATGAATCCGCAGAAATTCCGGAAGTAATAGACCAAATCGATTCAATCCATGAAAACACAGCACTAATAAAAGGGGCTCTCGCCGCAACAAACCAAAAAATTGAGTTAATAAACAGCAGAGTAACAACACTAGAAAAAGTAGTGATGACAATAACCCAGCAAAAAATACTCGAACACAACAAAAACAGTTCAACTGAAGAAGACTAACAAACATGAAATCAAAAAAGCAAATTACTCCAGAATATTATTTAATTGAATAATTAGCGATTTTTAATTTATTTTTGCAACTATAATGTACTTTTCAGAGTTGGATTAAATAATCACAGCTTGTAGCTCATTAGGGATTTACCTCATCATGAAAGTACAAGTAAATTGTGAAAGAAAGCAATAAAAAGCCACTATTTAAACCGAAACAGAATCGCTTTGAATTTACGGTCAAAACCGCCCGATACGCTAATTCTTTTAAACGATAAAATACATCAGCTTAGTCATGAAAATGACTCTATTTACACTAATTACGCTTTTTGGGATTTTTATCCTAATCAGCGGATGCGATAAGCCACTAGCACCAAGTGACACGACATATATAGAAATTGTCGATGAAACACCAGGAAATTTTCACGAAATAATCTTGACAGGCAGCGGAGAATTTTTTGACAAGAACGGAACCGAAAACCTTAGCACAAACACCCATGTAAAGACAGGATCAATATCGCTAAATCTAAGCTTAAACATTATAAACCAAACAAAGCTCCTTTTGGAAAAAGGTGAAAACTGCAACCTTAACGAATATTATCAAACAGGAAGGGTAAAAGAGATTATAGTTTTTGATGGAAAACAAGTCAAAAAAGCCTGTTTCAAAACCCAGGAATTCGATGAATTATTTGCGTTCACTTCTACTTCAGTAAAAATTCCCTCACTAGCAAACAATAATTTCTTCATACACTTAATCAATTCAAAACCAACTTCTTCAATTGATTATCACTTGCACCCAAGCGGGCTTGTAATAATAACTAATTATGACTTATTGGGAGAAATTTCTTTAGCAAGCATCAAACGAATTACAAAAGAACAAGTAACACAGCTCCAACAAATAATACCTGCCGAGATTTTCAGTATAGACAATAACTGCTCAATGAACAGCTCAAATTATGAATATTTAGAAATCGAGCACAACGATAAATACACTTATTATTACAATTGTTCAAAAAGCCCGCAAAAGGAGAAATTCTTTTCTGATACACTTGCTATTATGGTGAAAGCACAATGAAACTCTCTAATACTGCAATATTCGCGTTCATATTTTTATTTTTTATTAATTACGCCCATGCCGTGGCTGTAATAGTCCCGGTAGCTTATGTGGCAACATTATCAATAATCGCTTTTATTTCAAACATACTAATTTCAATTGTTGTTTACTCTGCGGCAAAAGGCGCGATAGGAACAACAACAAAAAACTTTTCCTCAAAATTCGCCCTTATTCTTGAAATAATTGGAAAAGCTACTGTTTTAATTATTTCAACAAGCATTGCAGTCTTTTTCATTAACCCAATAACTTTACAGGACGCGATTGCTACTGGAGGCGCAGGAGCGGCAATAACCCTCATTGTACTCCTCCTTGGTGCGTACAAAAAACTCTCAATCATAACAAAAAAAGAAAAAAAAGCGCTATTTACCGACACAATCACTTTTTGCCTGTTTGTTTTTATTTCATGCAGTCTAGTCGCATATTTTTCAGTAGAAGCCGCTGCAATTAGAACACCAAAAGATTATGAAACACTTCTTGAAAGTAGAACAAACCAAAACAGTGCAAATTCACAAGATTCTTTAATGAATATTTTCAAATCTAATTCAATGAGTACTGTTTCAAAAGATACAGTGAATAAAATAAGCACTTCTTATGAACAAGCAAGTATAGCAGAAAGCTCCCCAAGAGAGGATGTACAAAACAGCCCCGTACCCGCACAGGGTTCAATCCCAATAGTTGCACAAGATACAACCCAAAATAATATACCTCTAATATTCCAACCACAAAACAGCAATCCCTGCATTATCAGCTCTGAAAGCAAAACAATTACAATTACCCCTCAATTCAATTGCTTTGTTATTGAAAATGGAGCAAGAAAAAGAGTTTTTTGTCCAGTTATAATTGACTCAAGCAACTTTTTGGGGGCGAGCAAAATTGAATCAACTGGATCATGCAGCGAGAAATATGATTTAACAAAGTGATTTTTATTGTTTTTTCAACAAGAAACAAAATTTAACAAAATAATTGATGAAGCAAAAAGTGGTTTTTATGGAATATAATGATAGTTTAAAAAAAGAAGAAAAAAACCTTGAGAACTTTGTTTTGGAAAACGGGTTTAATGAAAAAGAAGTTGTGCTTCTTGAAAAGAACGAAAACTCATTTCTTGCCCCTGTCTGCAAAGATGCTACACAGGAATTTTTTGAAAAAATATTCTCCCCCGAAGGTCCTTTTTGGCAAGCGTACAAAGAACTTGGCATGGGCGAATTGCCCTTGGGAAAAAAATATATCCAATTCGTATCAAACCAAGCTTACTTTTGTAAAAATATTGAAAATAATTATATATATTCAGTTGGACCAAAAATGGCTTACTTTGTTAAAAATCATGAAAATGAATCTGAAAAAAGAAATGACCTTGAAAGAAATACAAACAATTTTACAGCAAGAACGGGCGACTCAATTGCTCCAAAAATCAAAAACGAGAAGATTACCCCAATAGTCAATAATGAAGGGATAAATGCTTATTCAAAAAAACCAATTTCTCTCGATTGGATTATTCGAACAATCAGTGCTCCTATTGACAGCATTACCCAGACAAAAAACACCATGGTTAACGCGTTTAAAATAAATGAACTATTCATGGATTTTGAAGATAAAGTTAATGAATCAAAAGAATTGCTTCTGAAGCAGGAAAGCAAAACCTTTACCATAGAAGACGCCAGAAACTATCAAAACAAAGCGGTTGAGGTGATGAAGTATTCCTTTTTAGCATCACTTGCTTATTCACTCAAACTAAAACCCAACCAGAACTTACTTCCCGTAATTGAAGAAACAAAAAGCTTTTTTGAAGGAGCAAAAAATCCAAAAGGAAAAAAAGAATATTCCTTTTTGGGAAAGAATCTATATGATATTTCTTCTCCCAGAATCGGAGAGGACAATAAATTAATGACGCCGATAATGACACTTCCGAGTGAAGAATGGATGATTTTAAGAGAAAGCGCAAAAATCGCCTGCGCAAGGTATCTCTATTTACAGCGCTTAAGCTATCTTGCCATCTCTAAAGAACTTGAGCTTGGCGAGGAAATATTTTTTATAAAAACGGAAGAACTGACCCCCTCCAAAAAGCCAGCCAATCAAGAATTAAAAAAACTTGCCGCTGAAAGAAAAACAAACTACTTAAAAAACAAGGAATTACTTCTTTCTTCAAGAATTATTTATGCGAAAAAATGGTTTATGGAAGGAAACGCCAAACAAGGTAATTCACAAAAAGAAATTTTTAGCGGAGTAAATGCCGGAGCTAAAAAAATAGTTAAAGCCCCAATTGGCTGGGTAAAGGGAGAAACTGACTTAAAAAAAGATTTTTCCGGAAAAATTATTGCGACAAATTATTTTTCCCCAAACTTGGTTGTTGCTTACAAAGGCGCGCTTGGAGTTATAAGCACTGTCGGAGGCTCTCTTTCGCACCCCGCAATTATCGCCCGCGAGAAAGAAATGCCTTGCATTTTACAGGTTGAAGGTCTATTGGAACTAAAAGAAGGCGATATTTTAGAGCTGGACGGAACTACTGGAAAAGCAAAACTTGTGAAATAGATTAATAATTCAATTCAAAAATAACTCAATTCACAAAGAAAACGCAATACCAAGCAGCCACTTTAGTGAAAGAAAGAACAGCGCTGCAATAAAATATACCAAAAAACTTGTTAGAGCAACCCTGCTTCTTTTCAGGCGCGCCATTCCAGAAACAAGAACCGCATCTAAATGCCCAGGAAGAGGAACAGCTATTACAAGCCCCGCAAGAACAAACGAAATATACGGCAAAAAAATTGCCCCAAGAGAATGAGAAAGCGCCCGCTCTACTTTCTTATTAATTTGTCCTTTCTTCGCCTTTGAAAGCTCTTCAAGAAGCGTCTTTCTTACAAAATCAAAGACAATAAAATCAATAATCATTGCCCCCAGCCCCGACATTATCGCAGCAATAAAAATATTATCAGGCGTAGCAAAACCAAAAAATCCCGCAGCAAAAGGAGCGGTTACTCCCAGAGCAAAAACCATTCCCATGAAAAAAGAAACAATATAATTTTCAAAGCCAAAACCGGCAATTATTCCAAGAACTTTCCCGTTTGAAAAGACCAGCGAAGCAAGGACAAGAAAAACAGCAAGAAAATGCAGTTTAGGATACCTCAAATGAAAGATAAACTCGTGAAAATCCATACTAAAATAATACGCTAAAGAGTTTAAAATAAAATGCACGCCCCTTATCGCTTACTCAAGAATGCCAACAACTTAGTGGCACAAAGCTAAACTCAAAATAATCGCTTACGGCAGGAATAAATACCTAAATCACGGCGGATTAAAACCCGCCGGGTTTCCGAAGCACGGACTGTTGTTATTTCCCGTGAACGCGTGCAATAGCAAAATTCATCTCGTTGTAAAAGCAATAGCTTTTACGACACCCTGCAAAAGCATTAGCTTTTGCTCGGGCCACGCTAAAGCGAGGAAGGATTCTTTTGCACGGGTTCTAAAAGCAAGCAAATACAGCACTAGCGCAGCATTTGAGCGATAAAAAGCCAAAGTTTTTGAAGTGATTAAATAGGCAGATTAAACCTTGTTTGTGTACTTACCCGCCCAAAGTACGCTCTCCTTGCAATAATTGGCTTTGTTTTAATGTTTTTATTTTACATTTACCCCCAGCTTTTGAGGAGTTTTTGGAATATTGAATATTGGGCAAGCGCAGTTCTAGCTCACAATCCCGCACTAATTATTATATTTTTGATTTTATTTGGAATTACCTTCTCTTTTCAAACATACTATTGGTTCAGACCAAAAGTCTGCCCAATTAATAAAAAAGTTGAGAGCGCGGGGAGCAGTGCCCTAACTTTTATAGGAGTATTTTTAATTTCCCAGTGCCCCTCATGCGCCACACTCGGACTCTTGTTAATCCCAATAAGTGCAGCAAGTTTCATTTTACAATACAATTGGGCAATAACACTAATTTCCATAATAATACTTCTATTCACACTCAACTACTCGGGCGCTTTTCAAAAAGACAACAAACTCTGCTGCGTGAGTACTGTTAAAACTGGAAAAACAACTCCCATAAAAAAGACTAAAAATAAATAGAGCTAGCAAAAAAGCTTTTATTCTAAAATGAGCAATCTATTTATGCCACAGCAACCAATCACAAACATTTTCTTGGTAATGCACCCCCTCCACGGTATTTATAGAGAACTTCATCAGTGTGCAGATAAAAAAGAATTTATACACAAAGCTAATCCACTTATCAAAAATGAACTGCATAACCTTGGATTGTTTTTACAAAAAGCAAAAGCTGCACCAAATTCAATACTGCTTTTTGTCCCCAGCAATGAACACCACAAAGAGGGAGACTTGCAAATTGACAAAGATGTTGCAAGATTTTTAAAAAGAGCTAAAAATGAACTTGGCTCAAAAAGAGTACTTGAACTAAAACCCGAATTTGGGTTTAGGGGATTTACCCCCTGGCCGGCAAATAAAGGCGCAGAAGCTGTCCAAAAAGCATTTGAAAATGCAAATAATCTCCTTGCAAGTGTGCGCTTTTCAAATAATGTTCATATTGAAGCCACTGGAAGCTACATACACTATTGCATCAATATCGGAATTAAAAGGATTAGCTCAATCTTACAGCAAAGATCCATTGCAACCACAAGCACAATAGACAAGTCGGCTAAACTGCTGCAAAGAGATCAACGCATATTATTAGAGGCACTCACATTTAAATTTCCTAAACTACGGTCAAACTGGAAAAAGCGCGCAGGCAAATTAAGAACAAAAGATTTTGATTCACAACCAACTTTGGGAGAATTTAACCGCTGGAGAAGAGAAACTTTCGGAAAAGTACAACATCCTCCAAAAAGGCGTCCTTAATTAATTGAAACAAAATCAACTAGTTCAAACGCTACAAAGTGTTAAAAACAAATTTGAATAAGCGTTACTCATGGCTCTTACCGAAGTTCTTAGAATGACTAAACCAAAACTTGTTCTCCTTGCGGTTCTTCTAATTGGATTATACCCAAGGTACTATAATTATGGTTGTGTTAATGGAGTGTGCACAAAAATTGCATGCACATGTGGTTTTCAGCCCGCAAATTTCTTTACTATATTTATTCTCTCGTTTGTAGCATCAGGAGTTATTGTAGAAGTATTCAAGTGGCTTGTAAAACTTTCAAAGTGAAAAAGTCTGCGCCATTATTAACCTCTTCTAAAAATATACTTTTTTGCTTTGCGCAAAGTGATTTAGCCGCAAAGTTATTTAGTATAAAAGATTAAGAGTTTGTTTTGGAAGTTTTATTTAGATTGTTGCCCAATCTCTTTCTTCATGCTCGCAATCTGGTCTCTTAGCGCAATTGCAAGTTCAAAGTCAAGTCTCTCAGCTGCAGCGCGCATTTCAACTTCGATTTGTGGAATTAAACGCTCCTTCTCGCTCTTTGGAATGTGCTTAGTGTCTTTGAGCACAAGCAATTGTTCCTCAATCGGACGAATAATTGTTTTAGGAGTAATGTGATTCTTTTTATTAAACGCGAGCTGAATTTCGCGCCTTCTATTAGTTTCCGCAATTGCCCGCTTCATTGAATCCGTGTGCTTGTCAGCATAAAGAATTACTTTTGAAGCGGAGTTTCTTGCAGCACGCCCGATTATTTGGATTAAACTCTTCTGGTCGCGCAGGAAACCTTCCTTATCCGCATCAAAAATTGCAACTAACCCTAGTTCAGGAATATCAATTCCCTCTCTCAAGAGATTAATTCCAACAAGCACATCAAACTTGCCTTCCCTAAATTGGCGGATAATTTCGCTCCTGTCTAGAGTTTTTATTTCTGAATGCAAGTATCTTGACTTAATATTTTTTGAAGCAAAATAATCAGCCATTTCTTCAGCAAGCTTTTTTGTTAGAGCCGTGACAAGCACTCTGTGCCCTTTTGAAATAGTGTTCTTAATTTCATCAATAACATTCTCAATCTGGTTCTTTGTTCCCCTTACTTCAACTTCAGGATCCACGAGACCCGTCGGGCGGATTATTTGCTCCACAATCTTTGAAGAATGCGCTCTCTCATACTTATCAGGAGTGGCAGAAACAAAAATCGCATTTTGCTTTTTCATATACTCCTTAAATTCATTAAATTTGAGCGGGCGGTTATCAAGTGCGCTCGGCAAGCGAAAACCATAATCAACAAGAGTTTGTTTTCTCTGCCTATCCCCATTATACATTCCATTAAGCTGGGGAATTGACTGGTGCGACTCATCAATCACAATCAAAAAATCGTCCCCAAAATAATCCAAAAGGCAATAAGGCTTCTCTCCCTCACTGCGCCCTTCAAAGTGCCGAGAATAATTCTCTATCCCCTTGCAAAAACCAATTGTTTTCATTAATTCCAAATCGTACATTGTGCGCTGCTTGAGTCTGTGCGATTCAATTAGCCCGAGTTTTGGAAGTCTTTCATCAAGCTCTTTTTTTATTAAATCCATAGCTTTAAGTGTTTCGCTCTCAGGCGTAACAAAGTGACGCGCAGGAAATAAAAAGTAATGGTCAAGCTTTTGAGTTACTGCGCCAGTATTCTTATCAAGAATTGCAAGTCTCTCAACTTCGCTCCCGTTAAACTCTATTCTCAAAATATTCTTTTCGTACCCAGGAATAACATCAATAATATCTCCCTTTACTCTAAATCTCCCGCTCATTAACTCCAAGTCATTTCTCTCATACTGCCCGTTAATTATTTTCTCCATCAAATCATTTCTTGCGATTTTCATTCCTATCGAAATATCAAAACCCATTCCTTTGTAATTCTTCGGATTACCCAAGCCATAAATGCACGAAACCGAAGCGATTACAATAACATCTTTTCTACTGAGAAGCGAAGAAGTTGCACTCAAGCGCATCCTCTCAATATATTCATTAATCTGAGAATCCTTCTCAATGTACTGGTCAGTTTGCGGAATATAAGATTCCGGCTGGTAAAAATCATAAAATGAAACAAAATACTCAACTCTGTTGTTTGGAAAAAAAGTTTTGAACTCGTTATATAATTGCGCTGCTAGAGTTTTGTTATGAGCAAGAACCAAAGTCGGCTTTTGAACTTGCTCAATTACGTGCGCCACCGTGAAAGTCTTCCCGCTCCCAGTAACTCCCAAAAGCGTCTGCATTCCTTCGCCGTTCTTTATGCCTTCGGCTAACTCTTTAATTGCCTTAGGCTGGTCCCCCGCTGGTTTGAATTTTGAAACAACCCTAAACTTCTGCTCAAGAGAAGCTATGCTTTTAACGCTTGACATAAATAATACTCTAAAAGGTAGGTTTTTGAATTATTCTGAACCGACCACCGGCAAAACACTCTCAAAATGGTTATATTCTGTTTTCAAACAATTACCTTAATTTCAAATATACGCCAAAACCAAATAATTATAATACTTTAAGTATGAAAGAGTATGTAATAGTATGGATTAGGTGATTAGAGTGTTTGAAAGTATTTGTGTAGTTGGAGAAAGAGGACAAATAACTTTGCCAAAAAATATACGAAAAATTAACGGAATAAAAGGCAAAGACAAAGTAATTGTAAAAATGGAAAACGATAAAGTGATTGTTGAAAAAATTGTGAGCAAAATGCAAAAAGAAAAACTAATGATTGAAGGCTATACCAAGCAATACACCATGCACAAGAAAATAAACAAAGAATGGGAGAATGCGAGTAAAGAAGCAAACAGGGATCTTGATGAATATTAAACGTGGAGATGTGGTGTTGGTTAATTTAGACCCAGTAAAGGGCTCTGAACAGGGAAAAGTACGCCCATGCTTAGTAATACAAAATGATAAAGGAAACGAATACAGTCCAACAACAATAATAGCTGCAATAACCTCCAAAACTAATAATGAATATCCATTTACAGTAAGCGTTAGCGCAGGAGAAGCAAATCTCCCAAAAGACAGTACAATACTCCTAAATCAAATACGAACAATTTCAATCTCAGACAGAATAATAAAAGTTGTTGGCTCCCTTGGCGCCGGAAGAATGCTTGCCGTAAATGATGCTATAAAGACAAGTCTAGCACTTGACTAATCTTTTGATACTAAATAGGAAAATATAAATTCCCATAAACATCAAAAATGGGAATAGGATCTTTTGGTCTTCTTTTTGCCATTGCTTTTGCTAAATCAAGGAGTCTTTGCGGGTTAGGGGAGGTAACCTTCATGGCAAGAAGCTTAGGGCTTTTTCCAAGGTAACCCCAAGGGTTTCCATACTCATGCCTTTTAAAATTTACGGGAGAGAAAAACAATTCACAATCATAATCCGCATGCTGGTGCCAATCAGTAAGTTCCTCGGCGGACGCCAGTTTAGAGCGCGCAACCATTTCGGGAGACTCGTAATATACATTTGGTTGCCTGGTTTTATGTACTCTTGGTTCCACAAAAAGACTATTTTTTTAGAAACTTATTTTCAATTACTCCCGCTTCAGCCCCAGCAAACATTATTGGTTTAGAAAATTGAGTCATAACCCTTGCAAGGCTTTCAAAACGTACCAGTGTATGGGCATACTCTTCTCCTCTAAAATTTATGGTGCTTTTTGGATTAAATAATTCCCTAAGTTTGCTCTTTGCAATCCTTTGCATTTGAGACAAGCATAGAGCATAGGGAATTTTTTCCCTTAGGAAACTTGCGGTTTTTGTGTACTCACTGTATTTTGACCATCTTCGCAACTGATAATAATTCTCCTGAGCCTTGGATTTATTTTTTTGTCTTGCTTCACGCAATTTCTCCATTTCGGGATCGTGAAGACTTTCTCTTTTCTCAGAAACACGAGCCCTATGAATATCCTGCCTTAACTTATTGGCATCCTCCACAATGTTACCGGCTCTACTCCTATCCGCCACGTATGCTTTTATGCTTGCTTCATCATGACTCTCAAGTTGCTTTTCTGAAAGAGGAATGCCAAGCCTACGTAGCATTTGCTCCTGTGCCTCTCTTTGAAATCCACCCCTAAAGGATGGAACAAACTTCAAACGATGAGGAAGTACGCCATGCTCATTTTTCAAACGTTTAAATGAATCCCTTGCAGAATCTTTCACTTGAGAAACTGTCTTATTTTCATTAAACACATGTGACATATTACGTCTTTCGAAATCTATTGTACTAAAATATGCTTGCTTACCAAGTCGTTGTACTGCGCGTTTTTGTTGCCTCTGAAGCATTCTTTTAGTAGGCATATAAAAATAATGCAAAAAGAACTACTTAAATTTAACTTTAATTCCAAAAAACATAACTGTTCTACTGTATATTAATATCCAAGTTTATTAGGCACTTTGCAAGAAATTATTTTCCAGTTATCTGTTTCTTTCTCAATAACCGATGGTAACTAATCGCAAACCTGTGAGCTTCGTCCCTGATTGCTTGGAGGAGCTGCAACCCTTTGTGCTTCTTATCAAGCCTCAAGGAAGAGGATTTATTTGGAAAGTGAATTTCTTCAAACTGCTTTGCTAGCGAAATAAGAGGAATATTTAATTTTAGTTCTTTTAACACGCGCTGGGCAACTCCTAATTGAGTTGGTCCCCCATCAATTACAATCAAATCAGGCTTTCTCAATTTATCATTAATTACTCTTGAATATCTTCTCCTAATAACTTCCTCCATCGCCCACAAATCATCCGCACTTGTTGGGGCGCGGATTTTAAATTTTCGGTAATTTGACTTGTCAGCAAAACCATCATTGAAAGTAACCATTGAAGCCACAGTGTTTGTTCCGCTCAAGTGAGAAATATCAAAACACTCAATTATTCTTGGAGCTTTTTCTAGTCCAAGGGCTAGTTTGAGAGCGCTAGTTCTCTCATTCCCAGCAAAAAAAGTTGCAGTAATATTTTTTTCAACAAAATCAAGAAGCTCTTTCTTTTCCCCGCTCTTTGGAGAAAGAAGTTTTACTTTGTGACTAGCTTTCTTTGATAAAAATTCTTCAAGAACATTAGCATCTTCAATCTCCACTGGGAGAAGTATTTCGCTAGGGATTTTTTCTGAACTAAACTGCCCATTATCATAAAAGCCTGTAATGAAGTTTTCTAAAAAGTCTTCATAATAATCAAAAACAAACTCCTGCTTTTCTTCAACCACTCCTTTTCTTATATTAAACACCAAAAGATACACTTCACCCCCCACAATTGAATAATTAATCGCGTGCGAATCAATGGTTTTAGTGAACTCCATCACCTGTTTTTTTTTTAGTGTTCTTATTGCAGCAATTTGGGTTCTTAGAGTCATTGCGTACTCATAGTTTTGAATCTCTGTGTTCTTCTTCATCTCGCTCTCAAGCTCACTAATTAATTCATCAACACTTCCTTTGAGAATCTTTCGAGCAATTGCCACGCGCTTTAAGTAATCCTCTTTATTTTGAAGCATTAATTTTTTGAGTTGCGGGGAATTATTACTTTTCTAATCGCGCCCGAAGTGAAAGGCCCGAAATACTCGCCCTCTTCCCCGCGAATACGCGCAACCTCGAGATATGGAATCTCCCCCTCACTTAAACGAATATACGCGTACCTCCTTGAATCCTTCAAGTCAAGGTTGAATTTTGGATAGTGAAGCTTGATGAGATTATTTTCCAAAAGAAGCGCTTCTCCTTCTGTTTTTGTAACAATAAAATCGATGTTTTTTATTTTAGTCACAAGAAGAGCTGTTTTAGTGTCATGCTCTTTCTTTTGAAAATAATTTGACACCCTCTTCTTCAAGTTCTTCGCTTTCCCAACATACAAAACATTACCATTCTCATCCTTGAACAAGTAACACCCAGAAAAAGAGGGAAGAGTAGAAACGTCTTTAGGTTGAATCATAAATATCACAAAATAATAATCTTTTTTCACTTATTCAATTCGCTTGAGGAAAGATATTCTCTAATCAAAAGCGGAAGAATTTTGCTTTCCGCTTTTCTTAAATGCTCCTGGTATGCTCTTCTTTTCATTTTGTTCTTTTTAGCAAGCGAATCAAGAGTCACTCCCCTTGGCCAGGAATAGTAGTTCTGAGCAATTGCCATCTTTAATGCGTTCTCCTGTTTTTCAGTGAGAAAATCTTTCTTAATCTCTGGAGAAACCTCGCCAATTTTAGTAACTTTTATTTCCCCAATCTCTTCAAGCTCTCTTAAAACACTCTTAATATTTTTAAAATCGGTTGTAACTATTGAGTGAACATCATAACCGCACTTCATTTCAGTGGGCGCAAAAAGCATTGCCCCGCTGTTTAGAACTTCCTCATAGCTTGAAAGAGGAGTTTTTACTTTTGCCAGGATTATTGCTTTATTCAGATTTTTTTTCAAAGGTTCAACACTAACAACCCCCTTTCCTTCACTAAAAGCCTTAATAAATTCCCCAAGCTGTTTCTTACTCTCAGCATCAATTTGCAATACAAGGTCATACCAATTTTTTCCTTCGCGCTTATTTACTAACTTTAGTGAAATTAACTTTATACTCACACCTGGAAACTTTTCCGTAAGCTGGGCAGGACAACCATGATGAAAAATATTCAGTGTAATCCCTTTTACTGATGAACTCATAAAAAAGCCCCTGCAGATAATATTTTTAAATAAGTGACATTCGTCAGTAGCCCGTTATTATCTACCTAAGAGAGAATTTTACTATGGCGGGAATGAATAAAACTTATGGATTAATTATTGGACTAATTGTGATTTTAGTTATAATTGCTGCAGTCACGATTGTAATTTTTAGTGTAAACCCAACTTCAAGCGCTTATTTTGGCGCTGGAAACTATATTACCCTACAACAAGAGAAAGATAAAAATAAAGAAATTTTGCTTGGCGCAATCCAACCCCTCACAGGAAACGCAGCAAATTTTGGAGAGAATACAAAAATTGCAATTCAAATGGCAGTTGATGAAATTAATACGCAAGGAGGGGTAGAGGGAAGAAGATTAAAAATTATTTTTGAGGATGGAAAATGCACAGCGCAGGATGCGATTACTTCAGCCGAGAAACTAATTTCAGTTGATAAAGTAAGTGCAATAATTGGAGGGTTGTGTTCTTCTGAAGCGCTTGCGATTGCACCAATTGCGGAAAAAGCAAAAGTAGTAATGCTTTCAAACGGCGCCTCAAGCCCCGCACTAAGCGATTCGGGAAAATATATTTTCAGAGATTATCCCTCTGATAGCGACCAAGGACGAATTGCTGCTGATTTTTCATTCAAAACGCTGGGAGCACGAAAAGCCGCAATCCTTTACTGGGCAAGTGACTGGCCAATTGGTATAAAGAAAGTTTTTAGGGAAACTTTTGTTTCGCTTGGGGGAGAAATAACTACAGAAGAATCATTTGCAACAGGAACGGGAGATATGCGAACACAATTGCTAAAAATTTCATCAACACGCCCGGATGTGATTTATTTATTGGCGCACACAACAGAAACAATTACTGGAATCAAGCAAGCAAATGAACTTGGAATAAAAACCACTCTAATTGGAGGAGAACCTTGGGATGATGCTAAGATTTGGACTAAAGCAGGCGATTCAAACGATAAAAGATATTTTGTAAATCCAAAAATGCAAGACAACTTTGAGTTTAATAAAAAATTCACTGCACTTGGAGGAGAGTTAATGCCAGGAACACAACAAGGGTATGATGCGGTTTACATACTCGCTAATGCTTTCAAAAAATGCGGAGAAAATGGCGAGTGTATTAAGGATTATCTAAATACAATGCCGACTTATAAGGGAGTTAGCGGAAAAATTAAGTTTGACACCAAAGGCGACTTGGCAAATCCTGAGTTTGAAATTAAAACGGTTCAAAATCAAGTTATTCAAAAAATTAAAAATGCTAATTAGCCCTTCTAACAACACACCCCAAAAAAAGTCCACCAATACTTTATTTAACCCCCAAAATCAATATTTAATTATGAAAGCCCGAAATCAAAGTTTAAATAAATTCAAAAAAAGAAGAGCTTTGTTTGGGAGACTCTCCGCTAAAGAAAGAGCAAGAATACGCTCAAGACAAGCACAGCAATTGTTTAACCAAGCAGTAAAGCAAAGAGAAAGAAACACATTTAATCCTGAAAAAAGAGCAGCGCAACACAGAGTAACCTTTGGCGAAACTAATGTTGATGCTGCAAAAAGATTACTGACTGACCAAAAAAATCTTGACAGAATGAGCATAAGAGAAATTAATCACAAAATAGCCACTGCGGGCGTGATGAGAATACTTAATGCTGATAGAATGCAGATAGATTTCAGAGAAGCAAAAGAACTTCTTGGAAATGCAGGAAAAATAATGGAGCTATTTGTAAAAAGATTACCAAGCGAAACTGAACTCTTAAAATATATCCCAGGACCAAAACCTACTTCTAAAGGAATAGCGTACCCTCCAATGAAGAGATTTACTATACGCGGAAAAGAAGTAAGGGTTTATTTAGAAGGATTTTCTCTTTCTCGAAAATGGAGAGGACAAAAACCGGATAGAGTCGTTCAAGTTCTTAATGAAAAATTAAGAAACGTACCTTTTTTGCCCCCTAAAACAGGAGAGCTGGTCAACAAAGATCTTGGAGTAATAAGCAGAATGCCTCAAGCATATTACCCCCCAAAAAAT
Source organism: Candidatus Iainarchaeum sp. (assembly GCA_026397035.1). Taxonomy (GTDB): domain Archaea; phylum Iainarchaeota; class Iainarchaeia; order Iainarchaeales; family JAAZKV01; genus JAAZKV01. The sequence goes on along the minus strand of JAPLVQ010000027.1, from coordinate 3,828 downwards.
GAAACGTACAAAGTAATGGGTTGGATTCTTTTTGAAGATGCTTCCAGCGGAAGAGGGTCAAGCCATCATTTACAAGTTTACTTAAAAAAAGCTTTTCCAAATAAATAACAAGAACTAAAAAAGTTATTTGAAAGAAGGTTTAATTATTTAAGAAACCTGATTCAATTATTTAAAAAAGAAGATTTGATTATTTAGGAAACATAATTCAATTATTTAAGAAATTTGTTTCTCATTTAATTTATTTTTTCAACACATGCGCCAAGAACTTTCCAGTATAACTCTTTGGATTCTTCACTATTGCTTCAGGTGTTCCTTCTGCAACTATTTCTCCCCCGCCTTCTCCGCCTTCAGGACCAAGGTCAATAATGTGATCCGCACACTTAATTACTTCCAAATTGTGTTCAATTACAACAACTGTGTTTCCTTTATCCACGAGCACTTGAAGCACATCAAGGAGTTTTTTAATATCATGGAAGTGAAGACCCGTAGTAGGTTCGTCCAGCAAATAAAGGGTGTTTCCTGTTCCGCGCTTTGCAAGTTCTTTTGTTAATTTTACTCTCTGCGCTTCTCCGCCAGAAAGAGTTGTTGCGCTCTGACCGAGTTTAATATAACCCAAACCCACTGAGTTGAGCGTACCAAGTTTAGTTCGAATATTTGGAATCGCTTCGAAAAGTTTTGTGGCTTCCTCAACACTGAGATTAAGAACATCAGAAATATTTTTCCCATTGAAAGTTACCGCAAGCGTTTCCTCATTATATCTTTTCCCCTTGCACTCTTCGCACTCAACATAAACATCAGGCAAGAAATTCATTTCTATTTTTATTGTTCCATCCCCTTGGCATTTTTCGCATCTTCCCCCAGGTAGGTTGAATGAAAACCTTCCAGGACCATAACCCCTCAACTTCGCTTCCTTAGTCATCGCGAATAAATTTCTCACTTCATCAAACACTTTAATGTAAGTAGCAGGGTTACTTCTAGGGGTTCGCCCAATCGGACTCTGGTCAATCACTACAACCTTGTCTATTTTTCCATCAACTATAATTTCTTTGTGCTTTCCAGGAATTATTTTCGCTGTAGAAAGTTCGAGCTTTTTTATTAATCCCTTATTTATTATTTCTTCAAGCAGGGTGGACTTTCCAGAGCCGCTGACTCCTGTTAGGCAAGTAAAAACTCCAAGCGGAATAAGTGCATCAATGTTTTTTAAATTATTCTCCGCGCACCCGATGAAAGAAATGCTTCCTTCTCCTTTTCTTCGCTTTAGAGGAACACTAATCTCAACTTTCCCTGCTAAGTACTGACCAGTAATGGACTTAGGATTCTTTTCAATCTCTTCAGGAGTCCCAGTTGCAATAACTTCCCCGCCGTGAATCCCCGCACCAGGACCCATGTCAACAACATAATCCGCGCGCCTAATTGTGTCCTCATCATGCTCTACAACAATCAAAGTATTCCCAATGTCACGGAGGCGGTGAAGTGTTTCAATTAATTTGTTATTGTCCCTTTGGTGCAAACCAATTGAAGGCTCGTCAAGAATATATAAAACGCCCATCAAGTTAGAACCAATTTGAGTTGCTAAACGAATTCTCTGCGCTTCTCCTCCAGAAAGAGTTCCTGCCTGCCTTGAAAGTGTCAAGTAACTCAAGCCAACATCATTAAGGAATTTTAACCTTGCATTAAGTTCTTTTAAAATGAGCTTTGCGATTTCAGAATCCTTCTTTGATAATTCAATATTTGCGAAAAACTCACTCGCCCTATCAACCGCCATATCAGTAATGTTTGCTTATACAACCTATCCGACTGAGGAACTAACCCTTCCCACCCTTCGTTAAAATTCATCTGCGCTCCGCTATCCCACTTACCCTTAATCGGAGAAGGGTCCCCGAACATCAAAACATCATACTGTTTTTTTGTGAATTTTTCAATAGGAGTAAATAAATCAAAACCATGAACTTTTCCAACTACTTGGAGTTGCTGACTCCTCCAAGAGAGATCCATCTTTCCATAAATATCAATCGCACCGTCAAGAATACTTTTACTCTTATCAAGAATAACTAAATCCGGATCAAACTCTATTTTTACTCCCCAAGCCCTTGCACTCCTCGCACGCCCCAAAAGGAGAGTTAAATGAAAACATTCTGGGTTGGAGTTCTTCAAAAGACAAACCGCACACAGGACAAGTTAACGCTGAAGAATACATTATTTCTTTTCCCTTCGAATCAAGAACAATTAACAATCCCCCTCCCCTCTTAAGCGCACTCTCTGTAGCTTCCACTACACGCGACTTATCTTTAGCGCTAACCCTGTCCACAACAGCCTCAATATCATGCATCTGCCATCGACCAAGAGTAACTTTCTCGTCAGTTCTAATAATTTTCTTATCCACCCTCACCCTCGCATAACCCTCTTTCCCTAAATCAATAATTACCTGCTCGTGAGTACCTTTCTTTTGGCGGATAATCGGAGCAAGAATTGTAATTTCTCCTTTAGAATTATCCATTACTTTTTTTGCTATCTGCTGTGGAGTTTGGGATTCTATTTTCACTCCATGAATCGGACAATGAGGAATACCCACACGCGCAAAAAGCAATCTTAAGTAATCATAAATCTCCGTAACAGTCCCAACAGTTGACCGCGGATTATTTGAAGTAGATTTCTGTTCAATCGAAATCGCGGGCGACAAGCCTTCAATAGAATCCACATCAGGCTTATTCATCAATCCCAAAAACTGCCGCGCATACGCGCTCAAAGATTCCACATATCTCCTCTGCCCCTCAGCATAAATAGTGTCAAACGCTAGTGTGGATTTTCCCGAACCCGAGAGCCCAGTAATAACTATGAATTTATCCCTCGGCAGCGTAATGCTGATATTTTTTAGGTTATGCTCACGCGCACCACGAACAATTAATTCTTTCATGCTTTCATAATCCTCAATAAAAAGCTTAATAAATTCATGGAGAGCAACTTGCCAGCGAGTTTATGGAAGAAGAATTTTATTGAAGTTAAGTTAGTTAATTTTTGAGTTCTGTCTAAAGCCCGTACGAGTCAAAGAATTTCTTTATCTGCTGATAATCCTTGATGAAACCGTGGCCTTTATCTGCGACCGCATAAGTTCTTTTTCCGCGCTTATCAAGCTTTTCAACAATAAATTCTTTCTGAATCATCTCATTAATATAATCAGTAAGCATCTGATGGGAGAGATTCGCTTTGTACATTATGTGAGTCGGACCCGCTTCTCCGTCCTTGCTCCGAATAAAAAGCAAAATATCATGTATTATCGAAACCTTATCCCGTTTAGTATTCATTTCTTCAACACCATGTAGAAATTAACTAACATAATAAGATAGGCAATAAAACAAAGCAAATGAGCTAAAACATAAAATATTCTATCAGAGGTTAGCGACCCTAAATCAAGATTACTCAAAAGAAGAATATTTGCAACTAACAATAAAACAAACGATATCGCCGGAGCAATACTGAATTTGCTTTTATGCGCCAAATAATTTCTTACAAAATGCATCGCGACAAACAAGAAACAAATTGAGGAAATTACGTAAAAGAAAATCAATGAATCATCAACAAAGAAAATCGGTAATACACCCAAAAGAAGCATTATTGCAAGCATTTCCTGCTTCTTTAACCCCGCGGCAGTGTAAAGAATAAAAATTAAACCAGCAAGCATGAAAACTATCTGACCGTAAAAACCGATTAAGTGAATCAAATACGCTATAGAAAGCTCTGGAATAGTCAGCAGTCGCGCCTCAAAATTAGTAAGCAGAACAAAATTTAATCCCGCTTCAAGAAAATAAGAAATTAAAATTAAAAAAAACC
>JAPLVQ010000171.1:9281-11618 GCA_026397035.1 Candidatus Iainarchaeum sp. | reverse complement strand
CTTGGTTACCCTGCATACCTCATAATATGCAAGAAAAAAGGGAAAAAATAGACCCTTTATATACTTTTGTCCCAGAGTCACTTTCAAGAATGCATACAAGAAGAAAAAAATTAAATTCTAAAAAAAAAGAAAAAGAAAAGGGCTTTAATGAGCCCTTTTCTTTCTTAATCAACTAATTTACATTGCGTCAAGAGCAGCTATTAATGCTTGAGCCGCAGTCTTTGTGTCAGCAGCAGTCCAACCAGCAACTACGATCTTGCCGTCTTCAAGAACAGCAGCAACGTAGTCCCCATCAGTGATTAATCTCTCACCTAGGGCTTTACCGTCAACTTGCACAGTCTGAGCCATTTTGTTTACTAACTGGCCCCCAACTATGATTGACTTGCCGTTTGTGTAACCTGTGTCCAACTTAACGATTTCGCCAACAGGAACTATTGAAACTCCTGAAGTTGCGCCCGAAATAGCTGTTACAGTTACCTCAGTACCGCCAGTAGTAACATTTTTTACGCCTACCTTAGCACCAGGGAATGTTTGCCCGCCAACAGTTGTTGTTACAGTATCGCTTGAGCCAACGTATGCAGTAACCTTTCTTGCCTCTTCAGGCATCATGATTGTTGCAACACCGCTTGCTACAGCTACAGTAGTACCATAATCAGTAATACCGCTCAAAAGCTTTGCAGCGACAGCTGAACTATATTCATCAAGAGCCCATGAAGCGTAATTTACTTCAGCACTAGCATTTGCAATTGTTGCTCTTGTCTTGTTGTCTGCAAGGTTTACTAAAGTTCCGCTAGAATTATTTATCCAGAAGTTTACATCAGTAGTAGCGCTTGTAGCAGTACTTCGTGAATTAAACTGCCACTCAGATACATACTGTAGAGTGTCCCCTTCAGTAGGTGTAGGGAATTTTCCTTGCTGAACTCCGGTTCTAGATCCAGTACCGTTAGTATCAGAAATTGTACCCATTGGAACATCAACATTTGGATTTCTCTCAGCTGTCAACACATTATATGTTGCAACATCTGGGAAGTAATAGTTCAAATCCATATTTGCTGATCCATAGAATGACACACCATTCGCTGCGTTCTGATCAATTTCTGTTCCAGCGAATCTTAGTTCATCCATAATAGTGTCTGACTTGCTGTCAAGATCGAAAGTCTGTGCAGCCAAGAATAGCCAGTACTGCGAAGTGGATTCGTCACCACCAAAGAAGTACTTTACTGCTCCTGATTTCCAGTCAGTATCTACAGTGAATGAAACTACAGTACCTGTGTTTACATCCTTAGTTGTGTAACCAAGATCAAATCTATCAGTTCCATTAGTACCAGTCGCTGCTGAGTCCCATGGATTTCCTGAAATAGTTGACAATGGTTTTGCCCAATATCTAGCAGCTCCACTAGCACCAGTATTAGCACCGTTTGCGAGTGCCGCACTGTCAGTAGTGTTTACATCCATTAAATAAGTCTTGCCGTCAATCTGGAAAGTGTTTGTTCCCTGACTCAATGAAATAACCATTGGGATAGTTCTCAATACACCTTTAGAGTCAGTAATAGTTACTGAATCTCCACCGATTGTAGCTTTAGCCATTGACTTATCCTGCCAACCATTGTACTGAACCTTAGCATAGTCATCTGGCAGCATTATTGATCCGCCTGCTTTCAAAACGAATTTTGAATTAGCTTGTTCAGTTCTAGTCTGCAAATAAGACCAATTATTCTTAACCTGGATATACTTAATTACACCGTCAGAACCATTAACTCCAGTTCCTGAACCAGTAATATAAGCCTTCCACTGAGGATTAGTTACTCCAGAAATGTATGGGAACACTTCCCCATTTCTAATTTCAAGTCTTGAAGTTCCTGTCCTAATAGTAGCTGTGTACTTGTTTAGAGTAACACTCTGTCCAGCTGAAGAAACGTAGACACTAGTTTGGAAATATTCTGTTCCAAAAGCATCTTTCAAATCATATGCCGGAGTTGCTTCGTAGTATTTTAGAACTGTAGTACCGTCTTTCAAAGACCATTTAGCTTTATAAGTCTGACTACCTGTTCCTGCTGAAGTCAAGTCAACCAACGTAATGGATAACTTCTTTCCTGCATATACTCCAGTACCATCAACTTCAATTGATTCTCCAACAGCTAAATCTGTAGGAGTAGTGTCTTGGTACAGAACAAGTTTTGTTGCAGTAGCTTCATCAACAAAGTACTCTTTTCCGAAAACAGGGATTTTTACCTTATATGTTGAGTTGGAATCCAACTGAGTAAGGCTTGTGTAATACGGAATACCTGATCCAAGATTTAGTGAATAAACAATCCCACTAGAATTTATTTGCGCAAC
>JAPLVQ010000171.1:0-9250 GCA_026397035.1 Candidatus Iainarchaeum sp. | reverse complement strand
CGTTCTCATCAATATTTATTTGTGATTCAACACCAGCGTTCTTAATAGTTCTACCACTGATACTCACAAAGCTCTTTGAGTCACTATAGTCAGCTTTGATTGGGTTAAATTCACTCCAACCTGATGTGAAACTAACAGTGTTCTCGTCTGTGTTGCCTGAACCAGTAGTTGACTGGGTTCCACCAACAGTAATGTCAGCAGTTTTTTCGCCAGTTGATCCGCTAACCGGAACTACTGCCATTTGTGCAACTTTTGCTGCAATGTTACCAGCCCAAACAACGTCTGAAGCCTGTCCCATAGAGCCTACAACAATGTCAACAACAGGAGCTCCTGTAGTAGCGTCAACAATGTCTGTTTTCTTTAGTGGTGCAGTGGCAAAGTTGTTATATATACCAGCAAAAGCTGCTGGAGCCAACACCGAACCAACTAGAGCTGCGCCAAGTCCAATAGCTGCAATTCTCTTTATATTAAATCCTTTCATCTATTTTCACCTCAATCGAAAATAAACCCTTTTTGCTTAAAACCCTAAGCCAAATACAAGTATGGCTAGGCAAAGCTATAAGGCATGACATGTTGATGATTCTTTGCCTTTAAAAAGGTTGTGCCTTAAAAAACGAAGCCGCTTACGTCAGAACAAGCCACCAAGGGAAAAACTACGTTCATTCGAGAAAAAGACTTCGTCAATTGTCATAATTGGTTTTTTTTATGGTACAAAATACGTACTGACGAAAATGATAAATAACAAGGAAAAAAGGATTTTCAATTAATAAAAACCGGTTTAAGATGCATGAAATAAAAGTATTATTTTGGGCTTTAAAGTGATTTTTTTGGATTTAAAGAAGAAAATAACAAAAAAAACAAACCGCACAAAACCACTAATAAACTAAATAAAAAAGTTAGCCTAGTTCATATCTAAAAACTAAAAAAGTCACTTCGACTATATTAAAAGCGAAGTTTTTTATGACAAAAATCATTCAAAAAAACCTGTTGAATAACAAAATAAGCAAGAACTTATCCAACTCTTCTCTATTCAAATTCTTCATAGTGAAATTAGCGTATCTTTGGAAGACATCAGCAAGATATACAAGTCCATCCTGAAACTCACTCTGGGAAAACTCTATTTTTGAAGGCTTAAGCACCTCAACACTAGTAGGACCATAATAAAAAAGGAAAGCTACTAGAGCCGCAAAATCCCTCACAGTAAGAGTAAGATCAATGAAGGAAGAATACATATCCCCTTCTTCAATAATATCCGCTACAGTCAATCCATAAATAGTAAAACTCTTCTGCTTCCCTAGTGAATCAGTAATCTTAGTCAAATGCTTCTTAAGCAAAGTCTCTTCAACAGCCTTAAGCTCAATAATCGCCTTAATTTTAATCCTAAAAGAATCATCCTCAGCGATCTTTTTGCGCTTTTGAAGCTCATTAATAATATCCTGACGCAAACGATACTTAGTCGGATAACCCTCTTTTTGCATGACCCCAAGACGAAGCATTTCTTTTAATTCAACACTCAAACGATCATAAGGAATATTCAACTGCTTGTTAAGCTCCTCATCGGTTTTTGGCTCTGAAAGAAGAAGCAAAGCAATTTTCTTTTGATCCTCTGAAAACTTTGACATAAAAACACCAACAAAATATAAACACAAATTTTAACCAAAATAACTACTTACTTCAAACAAAACAAACCCATCATTCAAACAAAACAAATACCCGCCAAAAGTGAAACCAATATTTAATTCAACAAAAACAAGCAACCCTCATTAATTAACTAAACTAACAATACTCCTTAAAACCCTTTCAAAGTAAATAAGCAAATACTTTTGAGTTTAAAAAAGTAATTACCTCCTTTAAAAAGGGCTAAAGAAGGTTTTATAAGCAACCAAGAACAAATTCAATAATATGCAATTAGCACTACTTGATATATTTACTGACTTTGCGAAAGGCTTAAGTTTTGATGCAGCAGGAGGCGCGACAACAAGCGTAGTTAATATGGCCATGAACCCAGCAATCCTCGCATCAGGAGTCGGACTGATTATTATATCAATAATAATATTTTTTGTTCTCAAAAAAATCCTTGAACACATTATAATCGGGGCAATAAGCTGGGTGCTGGCAGTAGTTGTTTTTCATATCCAGCTCCCGCTAATACCAAGCTTTGTAGTATCAGTAATATTCGGACCCGCGGGACTAGGAGTAATGCTGCTTTTAAAATTTCTTGGAATAATACCTTAAAAAAAGTATTCTTTAGATACAAAAAGATTACTTTAAATACAATTATCCTTTCAACGAAAAACTATCTCTTAGAAGAGAAAATGCTATTAAATAAAAAAATATCTCTTTTGAATAACAAATATCACTACCAAAAACGACGAGGCTAAAAAAACTAAGATAACTTAACTTGCTTTTAAAGCCTCTTTTAGAGCCGTTCTTGAAGTAAGCAATTCTTTTTGAAATGAAGAATAACTATTCCATTTTGAATCACGGTAAAGAAAAAAATCATTATCAGTAATTACAGTATCAATAAAAGAATCCCCTCCTCCCCTGCTATTTAAAACATCAATAAGTATTCTCCGTTTTGGGGCTCAATTAACTCTGCTGAATTCAACCAAGCAATATCCTCTGCAGAAGAAATTTTTGAAGGAGAAAAAGCCACTACACAATGCCCATTCACCGAACCAGAACGCAAATCAAACATTGAACCGCAAACAATAACTGGAAAAAGATTCTCTGAAGAAAGAAACTTCTGCTTTGCGTCATTTAAATACCATGAACTTGAATAATTCGCCCAAAAAATGTAACCTTTTGAATCAACCCAGGCAAAAAGAGAAATCTTTTTACCGACACACTTTTTTGCAATCGAATTAAATTCGGCCTTGTAAAATAACGCAAAATCCTCGCAATCCCCTCCACTATTTCTTAAAAAACCATCAAGCGACTGAAGCTTATCAACAGAGTTAGAAGTCATTAGATCAGATTTATACTGAAGAGAAAGAAACTCTGAATTTACTAAATGAAAACATCCCAAATTAACCTCGCACGAATCAGAATTTATTTTTAGACAATTCGCGCGCAAATCCACATCCGCACCAGAACCAGAAACAAGAATTGAATTAGTCTTAAACCAATCAAGCGCACCCTGAATCTCATTTTCATATTTATCAATTTTATCAAGCGTCGCGACAGCCTCTGATTTTAATGAACTATAAGAAGTGCTTAAAGAAGAATTGGCTTTTGACAAATCAGAATAATCTGTGTTCAAGGAATTAAGTTCTGACAAAAGAGAAGCATTTGATTTATTCAAAGAATCAATTTCTGTGTTTAATGAATCAATTTTAATAAGAGAAGAAGAATACTTTTTGTCAAGCAATTTAAGAGCCGAATCCTGTTCAAAAAGAACCCATAATTCAACCAGCATTATAATAAGAAGAAAAACAATTATGCATAAAAAAAGCTTTTTAGAGAGAGAACTTTTTTTATGTGAAGAACTGGACACAGAATGAGAAGCCGGAGAAGAAATATCTTTTCCTGATTTATGGTGACTAAAACTATGATGAGTCCTAAATTGGTGCGCACTAGAGCGGGTCAAACCAGCAGAAGTGGAATGTACTAAGTTTGAATCATTCAAAGAAGAACGCTTTATTCTCACAAAAACACCCTGATCACAAAAACACCTTAATAACTGAAAAAGAAACTTAATAAAAGTGTTTGGGAAGTAAATAAAAGCATTTGAGAAGTAAATAAAAGTGTTTTGGGAAGAGAGAATTGTATGGAACTAAACGAAAGCCAAAAGTTATCCTCACAAAGAGAAGCACTTTTTGATGCAGCGATAAAACATGCACTCTACAATAATGTGCTAAAGACAAACGGACACATAGTCTTTGGAAGAGGAAGCGACAACGCAAAAATTCTTTTTGTTGGAGAAGCCCCAGGATTTAGCGAAAACGAGAACGGAAAACCCTTTGTCGGGAGAAGCGGAAAACTTCTTGAAGAATGGGTGAAAGAACTAGGCCTCCAAAGTGCGGATTATGCAGTAATGAATGTTGTACCCATAATCCCTCTTGGAGAGGAAGGAAAAATACGCCCGCCAACCCCTGAAGAAATCAATTATTTTCTTCCAATCACAATGAAAATGGTTAAAGCGATTAATCCCGAAGTAATAGTACTACTCGGGAAAAGCGCTGCACGCGGATTTGGAAAAGAAAGCATGCACACAGGAGAAACAACCGAATTTGAAGGAAAAAAAATGTTTTTTATTTATCATCCAGCATATTACTTGCGAAACGGCAGAAAAGGACTGGAAGATTTGACGAACTTAAAAAAACTTTTGCAAAAAGAAAATCAACAAAAACAACAAACAAAACTTGGATCTTTTTGAAAAGAAAAAGCACTAGCTAGTAAAATTACCGCACGTAACTCAAATTATCGGCTTTTGTTTCATCCTCAACAGGATGCTCAAGCCCCGTAGTAAGTTCCTTAAACGCTTTTTCTATTTGCTTAGAATCCTTCTCAATACTCTTCATCTTCACCATGAAATTAAAACGCTTAGAAATAAGCTCAACAACCTGCTTTGCGCTACCATGATCCCCATAAACAAGCTGAGGATTAGTCTCACCCATTAAGCATGCGCCCTTAATATTGTGAAGCCTGCCAATACCAACAAACAATCCAGCTGCCCCAGAAATAAGCCCTTCTTTCTTATCCTCTTTAGCCCCAAACTTTTTCCACAAATCAATAATCACATCATCAGTACCTGCAACAATCACTTCAGGCTTTTTGTTAATCCTGTTATCCCCAACATTAATTCCAGCAAGAGTGATAATTTCAGAAACACCAATACTTTTGAAAAAATTTACTAGAGTCTCAGCAAATTCGTAATGTTCATGAGAAGAACCAACCTTAAAATCAAGCGTCGGCTGAACCGGGCCAGCAAGGAACAAAAAATCTTTTCCCTTAAAATTAAAATGAAAAACATCATCCTTAATCAGAAAAACTTTTGACTCTTTAGTATGAACACTCGGAGGAAAAGAATCCGAAAGAATTTCAGCAACCTTTTCTGTTTTGAATTGTTTTAGTAAATAATCAACCGCAATCTTTCCAACAAGACCAATACCAGGAAGACCAACTAACAGCACAGCATCTTTTAGCGCAAGCTTTTTTATCACAAGAATACGAGTAGGCATAATGAACAATACAGAAAGAAAAGGAATAAAAAGCAACGCCAGAAAAAATTTAGAAACTATTTCTTCTCATCACGCTTAAACTCAAACTCTACCCCAAGCTTTTTGGCTTTCTTTTCCGCATTAGTTATCGCAAGAGAAAGTGTCTTATCAGCTTCCTTAAAAGTAAGGCTGGCACAGGAAACATTAAAGAAACCACCGCCGGCGTAAGAAATCAAGCAACCCTTTACTGATTCCGCTTCAGACAGAATATCCTTTAAAGCCCCAAGACCACCCGCTTTTGAAGAAAATAATTTTAGTTTACCGGAAATCTCTTTTTTTGAAACAACAACATTCTTCTCAACTAAATCCTTAACCGGAGCAATCCATTCTTTTGCAAGAGAAGAAGATACTTGTGCGCCAAGAGCGATTTTTTCAAACGCTTCATACAAAGAACCAAACTCGGTAGTAAGAGGCTCGGCAACCGCTGTCCAAACCTCATCAAAAGGCTTTTTTGTCTCGCGGGCAAGAATCTCGATAAGTTTTTCTTCACGATTAATCTGTTTATACTGGTTAAGGACCTGACGCTCCCTCATAGGGTTAACGCCCGCAAAAGACAAATCAATCTGCTTTTTCAAAATATCAACATTTAAAACTTTTGCAACACGAACCTGATTCATTTTCACAAAATTTCTAATATTCTTTACCCAAGAACTTGAAACATTACTAATATGAACAAAACCCCTGCTATTTTTGTATTCTAAAAGCTCTACAAAAACACCATAATCAAGAATCTGAATAACCTTGACTACCGCAAAATCATCACGCTCGGGAAAATCCATAATAATCAATAAAAAACAACCGCGCAAAATAGCTTAAAAAGTCAGCAGTTAGGGCAAAAAAAGCCTTGGGAAAAAACCTTTTGGAATTTGAAAAAGATTACAAACAAAAATAATAAATTGTCTTATGCACACGCGAATAATTAATATTGGAAGAAAAGAAGTTTTGATTAAACAATTATTTCTCTTCCGCTAACTTTCTTGTAACAAAAAGACGAGCAACTTTTGAGGGAAGCTCAACAGTTTCATCCTCCATAAAAGGACCATACTCTTTCATGTCGGTACCGACAAAAGTAGGAATATCTTTTAGAATTTTTACAGAAACAAGCGAAGATTCTTTTTTTTCTGATTCTCCAAAAAGAGACTGATACAAACTATAATAATCCTCAAGCACATGCAAAAGCTTTTTGAAATTCTCAAGCTCCTGACGAGCCATCTTCTCTTCAATAACCTCCCTAGTGTGAGCAGAAATTAAAGCCTTGTTTAGAATCTTTTTTTCACGCATTATAAAAATCTCTTCAATTATGCGCTTTAAATTAGTGAACTCGCGCGCTTCGGAAGCGGAAAAGTTTTTTAATGAAGCAAGATACTTTTTTTTCTCCTCAGCCACAAAAACTTCAAGAGAATCAATGAAATCGTCCTCAACCTCAACTAAACGTGAAGTGTTTTTTTCAAGACGATGAATCCTGCGAAGCTCGTCATAATCAATCCTCATACCCCTTACAACCCTAACAAAAACACCAACGAACTAATTAAAAAGCGTAAGGCGATAAAGGAAAAAAGTTTTAAAAATATACACGACAAAACTCCAAAGCAATAAAAAAACTAATTAACTAATTAAACAAACATATTCATTTTAAACACTAAGGGTTCATTTAGGCAAAAACGCAGCGCCCTTTCCAATAAGGTAAATCGCGGCGAAAAGAGGAAGAACAACTGTTTCATTCTCCATTTCACCAAACGAAGAATCCCCCAAGGAAAATTTAGGAGATTTAATTACCTGAACTTTGGTCGGGGTTGAATCGAAAACAACCGTGTCCTTTAGAGGCTCAAAAGATTTTAAGGCATCAAGAGGAACTATTTTTGCAAGAAGCCCTGTATCCCCATGAAGAGTCTGGGGCACACGGATTATTTTATTCAAATCAATACTAGTCTGACGATCAATAGGAACACGCTCTTTTAGAAGAACATATTCAAATAAAGAACGCCAAAATTCCGCGTCCCGCTTGCTACCCAGAGAAAGAAGACGCCCTTTTGAAATTGAATCAAACAATTTTTCCCGCACAGACAGCAAATTTAAAATCTTTTTCTGCTGAAGACCGCTAATTTTTGAGAGAACTTTTGCGTCCCCTTCAAGAAGCTTTTTTACTCCACCAACTAAACGCTCTCCCAAAAGCCCTTTTGGAACAGGACACAAAAGCGAGTCAAAATCAAAACCCATATTCGCAAAATCAAAACCATGCGCAGTAAGATAATCAACAAGCTCAATACGCGATTTTTTGTTTAGAGAATGAATATTTTTTGACCGAAGATGAACATGAAAACCTGCCTTGCCTGAAAAGTTAAAACCAAAATCTCTTTCTAGAAAATCAATTAAGCGAAAAACCTGACGCTTTGCTTCATTTAAGTGCTCACTACTAAACCACTGAACACCATTAATCAATGGAACTTCAATCCCTAATTCATCAGCATCAAATTCATAAATCAAATCTGATTTTAACCATTCCTTTGCAACAGTCGGGGTCCTCTCCGGAAAACGATAATAAGAATTTGAGTAAGAAAAAAAAAGCGGAGCGCTATTTTGAAGAAACTGATTCATTTCAGCAACCGAGGAAAAAGCGATATTTCTATTCGCAATCTTGCGTTTAAAAACCCCAAAACCAAATTCCCTTAGGGGAGCTTCGGGAACAGAATCTATGAAATGGTTTTTGTAATAAGCAGAAAAGTTCTTTTTTAGAAATTCTGACTCCAAAGAAGAGACTGCATCAAACACAAAAAGTCACTTCCCTTCCCCTAAATTTTTTGCGCCATCATTTTTTATTGAAACTATTTTCCCATCCGAACCTGAATAATTCTTAAGGCGATTACGCGTTCGCAATTTTGAGATATAATACTGAACAGGATGTTTAAATGTGCATTCTTTCTCGCACTCTTTAACCCTCAAACCGTACTCTAAAATCTTTTTACACCCTGGAGCGGAAAGCTGTTTTGAAAAAATCCGATCAACATGATACACTGCAACAGACTTCTTATAATCAGGGCTTTTTGAAAGAACCAAAAGAAGATCCTCTCTTTGCATACCAAGCTGGTAAAGAAAAGATGCAAGAGTCAGGCGCTCAAGGTAAGCAAGCTTTTTTCCTTCAAGCTGAGCTGAGTAAAGCACTGACATACAAGGTGGAAAAAGAGCAGCATCAATTTTTCCCGCAAGTTTCACGTCAAAATTCTTTTTCTCAATCACCATAAGCTGAGAATCAATACTACGCGCAAGAGAATGAAACTTTTTAGGGATCTGCGCTTGAGGGATTGGAAGCGAATCAAAAACACGAGCATAAGATTTTTCTGCAAGAAAACGCGCAAACGAATTCAAATTAAGAAAAACTTTACCCTCACGAAGAGGCATATTTACTAATTTTAATTCATTATCTATAAAATAAATTGCTAAATAATCAAGCAAAGGAACTACTGCCAAAAAGTCTGGGTCAATCGAAAGAGAATAATTAATTTTTAAGTCATCTGCGAGGAGCTGACACAAATCTTTAGTAGAAGTGGTCCCCATTAAATAATTAAAAGTATTTTTTAAAACCATTCGCGCAAACTTTTCTGTAATATTTGGAGCATGCATAAGCGAAACAAACATTTTCGCAACAGGAAAAGCAATTATTTCTTCTTCTAAAAAGTCTTTTGAAGGATTATACGAATCCATTGCATAAACACTATTTGAGAAAGCACGCGAAATCATTAACGCCGCTTTTTTAATCGCATTCTCGGAAACAGCATCTGGAGCAATACCCATCTCTTTAAGAAAATCCCGTGCAGAATCAGAATAAGGGAATTTCTGGGCAAATTCAAGACGATCCATACTTCATTAATTACAAGAAAACATTAAATACATAGCTGAACTACTCGGGGTTGAAACCCCGAGGGTCTTTTGGCTAACTGCTGTACTGTAGCATTGTTGTTTGGGTTGTTTTGTTTTCTGTTGCTGTCCAATGCTTTTTTTGTGATTCGTTAACATATTTTTTCATTGCTTCG
>JAPLVQ010000074.1 GCA_026397035.1 Candidatus Iainarchaeum sp. | reverse complement strand
CTCCAGAAAAAAGCCAGCACGTAATCTTTGGAAGTTATTTATTAAACAGCCTCCCAAAAGAAGATTCATGCCTGCTAAAAGGAGTTCCTTGTGACAGGACTTTTTGCATCGCGGCTGAAAAAGCGCTAGCACCAGGCGGAAGATTAATACTAGTACAGGACAAACTTCAAGAAAAATTCCTACAAGAAATTGCAGGCAAGCTCGGGCTAAAAATCCATGCCATAACAATCGCTGACGAACAGGCAATAAAATCAAAATCACCAGCAGTCAGGATGCGCTCAAGCCCCCAAAAAAGAATAAAATTCACCAAAAGCGAGCTCGCAAGAATGCACCTTGATACTGGAAAATATTTAAAAGGACTAAAAAAACTTGGAATACACAATATTGAGGAAGCAACAAGACCAACAATATTCCTATTAAGAAAATCAAGAAAAGCAAAAACCCGTTTAGAAAGCGAAATACAAGACATGAATCTTGTTTCCCAGCTCATAAAAGGAATGTTTAGACAAAGAGAATGAAACAAAATAAATAATTGAAAGCAGTATGCGAAAAAGAAAGCCTTTTTACTTTAATTTTTCAGCTTCTTTTCTTCTTGCAAGCCTTACAATATACCCTGCGAGAATATTCCGTGTAACCTTTGAGAGCTGCAATTCTTTAATCAAATTAAGCTGGGACTTGTTTTTTACAAAATCCTTGCCAAACTTTTCATGGAATTCTTCAAGCAAAACTTCCCCTTCATACTTTAACTTCTTCGCTACAGACTTTCACATTTTCAATCACCAAAAAACATCAAAAAACTAATTCGAAACATCAAATAATTCCACACGCTTTAAATTCCCGTTAGGGTATTTTCTTAAAACACTAAGCGGCAAAACCTTTTGAGCAAATTCCTTCTCCGGTACGCTTAACTAAAGGAGGAGCGCCCAAAGAAAGCTGTAATGCCCTAGCCGAAAGCACTCTAGTAAATTCAAACCTTGTCAACCTAACCAATTAACTCACCAAGTAATACAAGAATACTCATAAAGCAAGCTTTAAAAATCATGCCTAAAGGGGCCAAAAAACAGGCAAAAGATGGGAAAAACAAAGAATATAAGAGAAAAATTCAGGCAAAACCCAAAACTTTGAGGCAAATTCAAAAACAATTTCAGGCAAACCCAAGCGCTCTTTTACTTGAAAAACCAGCAACTATCGGCTGCGGAAGGTTAGAAGAACAAGCAAACTCCTTTGCGAGTTTTAAAGAATCAAAACCCTTTACAAACGCCGCGCTCTTATTCGCGTGCAAAACACGATAACCCCTCTTTTCTGAAAACTCTTTGAACTTCGCAATAGTAGCTTCCTGAACTGAAATAATACCCTTTGCGAGCGCGGTAGAAAAAAACTTTGACTCTGAATTTGTTAACTGATTAGGGATGTTAGCAAGCGAAAAAGACAAAGCACTATGAAGAAAGTCTAAATAAAACGCGGAAAAATCTTTTGAAGAAAAAAGCGAATCACCATTCGAATCAAGAATAAAACGCAAATTTAATAAAACTTCGGTTGAGGAACGAATTTCTTTTGAGAAAAAGCTTTCCTTATTCAAGCAAAACCAATTCAAGTCATGAAAAGGAAGCTGATTTTGGGAAGAAGCGTTTTTTTGGGAATTAATTTGTTTTAATTCATTTTGGGTTTGTGAATACGAAACACCCTTACTAGAAACAAGCACTACTTTACCCTCCGAAATCAAGCGCCTAGCATCAAGAAGAGGAAGAAGAACAGAATCTTCCCTAAAAAAAGGACCTATTGGAAAAGAATTCAGGAAAAATTCTTTTCTCTTTGCAACACGCAAATCCTTAAACGGACGGGAAGAATGAAAAGAACTCGCAAAACTCTCAGAACTTGATTCAAAAAAAACATTATCACCTAAAAAGCGAACCAAAATTAATGAAGAAGGCAAGAGATTTTTTGCTTCAAGAAGAGCGGGAGAACAACAAGAACAATTCCTGGTCTCGGGACCAATATTAAAAAAAGTATTTGAGAAAAGCTCTGTCCAGACAAAAGAAAAATCAAGCTTTGATAAAGGCTCTACCCCTCCAAGCGGCTCAAAACCATTACTTGAATAAAATCTTGAACTCGAATCAAAAGAAAGCAATTCACCATTCTTGAAAAACAAATTCTCAATGAAAAGCTCAAGACGCTCCCCTTTTGATTTTGGGATATTACTTAACGGAACCGAAAGCAAATTACTCCACGCTGAAAGCTCTACTAAATGCAAAACATCCTCTCTAGACAACTCCAAAGCCTCTTTGAAAGGAATCTCTTTAGTAAGGAAAAAACCAAGGTCAGGAATATTTTGGAACTTCTTTGAATTTCCTAAGTTATTTACATTTTTAGAACTATTTGAGCTTTTTAAATTACTTGAATTTCCCAAATTATTTGAGTTTTGCAGACTATTTGAATTTTGAGTAACTATTGGAAGCTTGTACAGAAAATCATCAATCTTTTCAAAAGAATCAAAAAAACTCCAACCCTTTGAAAGTAAATATACACGCTCGGGCTCAAGCACTAAAGGTTTCTTGTTAATAAAAACAGCAAGTGAATTACTAATCCTTTTCAATTCAGAGAAGGACAAAGCACGCAGACACAAAAATTGGCCGCTAACTTCAAGGCTAAAACCCTTAAAACCAGCAGAAAGAAGCAGAGACTGCAGTTTGTCCTTCTCGATTGACGGTGAAAATAAAATAAACGGGAAAAACTTTTCTCTTTTTACAAAACGCTCTGATTCACAAGAAAACTCAACCAAAACCTCATGCTTAGGTTCATTATAGGAAACCTTAGTCAAGTAAAGAATTGAGCGCGGGCGCAAAAGCGCAGGCGAAAAGCCATTCTTTTGACAAGAATCCGGCTGACTCTTGTCCTCAATATTGTGTTGGGACATGAAGATGAAACGGTTTTTTTTATTTAAATACGCTTTGGAAGTGAATTGCCGGTGGTCGGGATCTGCTGGTTTACACTAATGAAAAAAGTTCACACTTCAAACAAACTCTTTCAACTTTTTATTAGAAGCAAGCTTTGCAATTGCAACCGAAAGCAAAATATTAAAATCCTCTAAGGACAATCCCATTTGCTTTGCCGCAACCGCTTTATCCACCGCGCCAGCCTCGCTAAAACCAAAAACTAATTCAACTGCCTTTGTCTCAACCGGTTCAAGCTTTGCAATTGATTCCTGCACAATGACCGCCCTTTCTTTTGTAGTAATTTCATCAAGCAAAATTCCAAACTTCACTTTTCTTAATCCCCTCAACCCAAAAAAAGCACTACTTTTCGGAAAATTCACTCCAGCATCCTTCAAATGCCCTGCCACTTTGGATTCAATCCCCTCTTTATTCAAAAAAGGCACAACAAAACTCTTTCTCTTTAAAGGCATTATTATCAACTAATAAACTAGAATACGTTGTATAAATAATAATCTTTGCTGGGATTTGGCAGAAATAAAGATAAAAATGAACTAAAGGAAACACTCACAAAAACGAATTAACTTCATCCTCTTTTTTTAATTCATCAGAAACAAAGGCTCTTGCTGCATCCTCAAGCGTTGATTCATGACGGCTTGGAGCGGACTTTCTTTGGCGAACCTTAAAGAAAGTCGGAGCATTAACTGCTTCCCCCACAATAAGGGCTTCTCCTACGCGCAAAGAAGAAATAATATTCTGGCTGGATTTGTCCAAACCCTCGCAAGATTGAGAAACATGATCAAGATCATAAGGATTTGTTATACGCAAGATAATGTGCGTATTGCAGTTCGCCAGTGTCGTCGTGTCAAGCCTTTTCGGACGCTGTGAAATTACTACAAGAGATGCACCAAACTTTCTACCTTCCCTTGCAATCGTGCGCAAATACGAACGCGCAATTGCATGCTCACTGGCCGTCCCTTCAGGAATAAAATTATGCGCCTCTTCCACAAACAAAGCAAAAGGAGGAATTTTCTTTGAATGCCCCCTTCTCTCGTGGAACAATTTATTTGACAAATATGCAACTATGAACTGCTTCTTTTTTTCACTAATAACATCATTAAGATCAATTACCACTAACTGCCCGGGCTTTACAAAATCAACAATACTTGGTTCATCAATCTTTGAAAAAAGCCCGAGCTCTTCAAGCTCTGAAATAATTGCAAAAAGAGAGCTTTGAGTCTTTTCATTATCCAATAACTCAACCTCACTTTTTATCGCACTCAAATCAAATGGCCCCGCACCAGAACGCATCTCGCTTGAAAGCTTAGTAAAAATATTTGCGAGCGCACGCTTTTGCGTTGGAGAAATATCTTTAATCAACGAAGAAACCATATAAGGCGAGAGCTTGGAACAAGCGATTTTTATTTTGGACGCATCAACAATACGCGTCTTTGAGGAAAAATCTGTAAATTTAGAAGAACTATCAGATTTTATCGGATTACCGAAACAAGTATACTCTCCATGAGTATCCATAACAACAACAGCAATAGCACCCTGCTCTTTCTTTCTTGACAAAAGCTCTTCAAGAAGAACACTAACCAAATATGATTTTCCAGAACCCGACATGGCCCCCAAAAAAACGTGTTTCTGCAATAGTTTTGATAAATTTAACTTCAATTCAACATCATGAAACTGAAGTTTTCCTAAATTCAAGCCCTCCTCTTCCAAACCCAAAAATCTTTTTATCTTCTCATTATCCGCAACAAAAACCTTTATACCCGGAGAAGGAGGAAAAGTTGTTCTGAGAATACGTTCATCCTTGAATACTCCAAGCGGACGGGCTTTTGCAATCAAAAACTCCCACTCGCTCGCCGGAAAGTTTCTTTCTAATTCTTCCCCCATTACTTTAACCGAATCAGGACGCTCAAAATAACGATTAGTCTTAAGCACATCCTCCACTAAAAGCATCATAGTGCCTTCGGAATACTCAAGCTCTGCAAACATTCCTTTATGGGCCTTGCCATTATTCACGACAAAAGAAACAGTAGAAGGAGAAGGTCCTTCAAGAGTAGAAACAACCGTGCCCAACTGCTCACGAACAGACATCAAAAACACCTAATTACTTTTTTTATTACTCAAAAATGTTACTTAACCTTAACCAACTTAAATTACTAAAATCCGAACAACTTAATAAACAAGTGCAAAAAAGAACTATAAAAATACTCTTATAGTGAATTGCCGGAGGAGTAAAATGGGGTAAAAGAAGACAACAGCAAGATTAAATAGAAAAAAGCAGGATGTATACTATGCGAAAACCTCCACTTCCAACAAAAGGCTACCCAAATCCCCACTTGAGAAATCCATTTACTGCTCTAAAAGAACAGAACGCCACTCTTGCAGAAATAGGAGTACACCAGCTTGGGCATAATATTAAACAACAAAAACGATATTTAATCAAAAGACAAAAACCAAAAAAATGAACAACTATGAAAAAGACAAAAAAGACCGCTTTTAAAAAATCAGTGCTTTGGAACTGTATGCAGAGGAATTTTGTGCTTATACCCCAAAAGCCACTTTCTTCTGACCAACTTTCTTCTTACATTCTTTTGAGTAACCAATTTACTTGCGGTGTCTTTGCCAACAATAACCGAATGAGCAGAGGAATTCTTTAACGCGCCGCTAGCGGCGTAAGCCTGATGAGAAGACTGATGCACCGCACTTGGACCGACAAAATCAATCAACGCGCCAGTACGCTCAATAAGATTCCTTGTACGATTCAACTGCCCCCTTCTTCTTGCAAGATCAGCAGGAAGAAAAACCTTTGGTAATTTTTTAGACACGCAACTCACCCAAAAATTCCAACACCAATTTAACCATTCAATTCACCCAGAACTTTTTATAATTCTTTAATCATTTAACTTACTCAATATTCTTGGTATTTCATTTAATGACTGAATCTCAAACTCCGAAACTACCTTTGAATCAACAAGTATCTTACCCGAACGATTTATTAGACAATTGTGCATGCCTGCACTTTGCGAACCACCAATATCAGAACGCATTGAATCCCCAACCATTAGCACCTCGCTTGGATTTAATTTGAGTTTTTTTAAAACAAAAGAAAAAGCTTCTTTATCCGGCTTCACAGCGCCAATATCATAACTATAACCCAAAACATCAAAATACTTTTCTAACTTCAGCTTTTTCATTACTTTCTCCGTGGAAATATTTTCAGTGTTTGAAAGAAGAACCAATTTATACCCGTCTTTTCTTAATTTTTTCAAAACACTTACGGAATCAGGAAAAGTAATAATTTTGAAATCATCATTCAAACAAGTCTGGGCAAATAACAAATCCCTAAGCTTGGGAGAAATATCAAAAAAGTCACGGTCAAAATCCACCTTCATTTCCTCAAGCGAAGAATACTTCTTTACCTGAACCGAATGCTCAAAACGCGAAATATAATCTGAACAAGAAATACCCGCATTTCTCGCAAGAGAAGCAAGGAACTTAAAATCCACCGAACCCGGAATAATTGTATTCCACAAATCAAAAATTATCGCTTTAATCATTCTTCCACCTGTTAACTTGAATCAACTGCAACATATAAAATAACTTTTCCATTCAAAAACCCAGCTGGTATTAAATGAGTCCTGTGAAGAGGATACTTTGATCTTCTTTGTCTATTAAACTCCAAAATATCTTCCCGTGCCTGGCGACGTCCCTTCCTATACAAAGGCAATTTCTCGAATTTTTCTTCATTTTCCCATGACTCACCAAAAACTTCTTTTACATGCTTCATTACCACAAAATTGCCAACACGAAAATATACTTTTGGAAAACGCAAAATATAAGCCCTATCCTTAATCCCTCTTGCAACTTGATCCTCATGAAAAGCAAGCATGTTCTTACGCAAAGAATTAAATGGACGACCGTGAAGAGGAGGAAAATCCAAAATTGCCCCAGTATTTTTTATAACAAAACCCACTCCATGGAAAGAATATTTTTTAATGCTCTCACGATCACCAAGAACTTCTCCACCAGGAGGCATTACCCCATTTTCTAAATAAGGCTTTACATGCTTTACTAAATCCACTAAAAACTTTCTTTGGAAACTCTTACGCCACTCCTGCCGCGATCTTGAAAAACCCCTTCTCCTTGAAGAAGCTCCAACAACCCTCTTGAAAGATTTTGTATTCAAAAAATTCACCAAAAACTATTTTCTCTTTCTTTTTAATCCCGCTCGTCTTCTCTGCGAAAGCCTTCTTTTTGCAATCTCTAAAACCTTGCGGCGAGAAGAAAGCAAAGCATCTCTTTTTAATTTCAAGTACTGCTCAGCAACAAATTTTCTTGAAAAATCGCCAGTAGAACAAACCACTGCCACTTTGTGGTTCTTAGCAAATTTTAGTACTTGCGCTGCAAGCTTGTCCCTAAGGATAAAATCGCTAGATATTCTATCACTCGAAAAAAGAATTTTAACTTTATGTTTTCTTTGAAAGGATCTTAGGGCTATGGACTGAAGAGTGTTCTTTGGATAAACAGATAATATTACCGACACGCCGCGCTTTTTCAATTCCAAAAGCGAGGCATAATTACTGGAGCCAGTAAATAAATTCTCGTCAACCTGGTAAATAGGATACAACGCATTAGCAACTGAAATTATTTTCATCAAAATTCACCCAAACAAATTAACCATGCAAATTCCTTCTGGAAGGAATAGCCTCTATTGCAACTCTCATATGACTAGCCAGTTTCCTTGTCAACCTTTTTTCTTTTCTCATCCGCTCTTTAAGTAACGTTAAGAAAATCCCCGAACAATCAGTTCTGTGGGTGCCTATATGTGTCCCGGGAATCTGCCTGTCCAGGATAAATAACTTTTGCAACAAAGCAATATTATTCTCGCCCATTGCACACCTAACTTTTCGTGAAAAAGCAAGCCTTTCACGGCAAAGGCCCCGTTCCTTTCCCTTTGGCAAAAAATCAATTTGAATCTTGTTATCTACTTTGCTCTTATCCAGCAACCCCTTAATCCCAACTGCATGATCAATCCCTCCAATAATAAAAGCAGGCCGCGATTTGAAAGAACCATCTGAAATAATCTGGCGCAACCACGTTTTTTCTCTTTGCTTATACGAATCAAATTTTTTGATGAATCCATCAAAAGAAAGGAACCCTTCTTCACTGGGAATCTCCCTGCCCCTTTTTGCTATGATCTGTGAAACCGGGGTTTCAAGAAGAACTAACTTAACCCCCCTCTTTTGGAGGGTGTGTAATAATCCCAAAATGGCTAAGGTATTTGGGGGGAAGCCGTTCAAACTACGCCTGTCCGGGTGAACCCTGTTAAATGCCTGCCTCTGCGACTCGCTGATAATTCCCTCAAAACCATTAGGCAAGTCAGCCCCAAAAGCATAATCCTCTACTCTGGACAAAAAATCACAAAACTTTTGGGATGCTTCAAGATAAACAACACTTCTTTTTGAAATTCTTCCCACGAACTGAACCAGCATAAAGTGATTAAGAACAGAACGAATATTGTGTGCCCACGGCAAAATAGAAATTGTCAAATACATCACCCAAACGGCCTATTGTTTCTCCGCATCCTTATTTTAGAGCCGAGCTTATCTATTAACCTTTCATATACTACATTAATTTCCTGTTCACTTAGACCCGCACGCAAATCGGCTTCGATTAGAATACTTGGAAAAGAATATTCTCTGTGAAGAGAACTCAAGGAATAAACTATTGAAGCGATTCTGTTTGCGCACTCTTTGAGATTATTTTTATCCTTGCACAAAAATTCTACTCTTAGAGGACGATCAAATTCTGTCGCTTTGAGATAAAAAACAAAAACACTCTTAGCCCATTCAGGAGAATAATCTTTCAAAATCGCGTGCGAACTAGGTGAATTAGTGTAAGAGAAAGCAAAAGTTCTTTCACCCTGACGCAAATAATAATCAAGAATAGACGCGTCAAAAGAGCTGTTTAATATAGAAGCGGAGAGTTGAATTTTTGAAGAAAGGTTTTTTTGATTAAGGGAGTTTTGCGAAGAAGGGGTTGAAGAAGAATCTTTTGAAAGAATATCATCCTGCAAAATCTGTCTAAAACGAGTCCCCCGTGAATCCTCAACACACGCAACAAGAGTCGTAAAATTTTGCTCAGCCACTTTATAGAGACGCGCAAAAAGAGTAATAATGGAATGATAGTCACTATTAAGCTCTGAATCACCCCGTGGCTTATCCTGATACTGCGGAACAATAGAACCGTCAATGAACATAAACTCGGGTTTGAATTTTTGAATAACTTCAATTGCGTTCCTTTAACCGAATAAGAGAAATACTTTGCGCCTCTTCGTCACGCTCAAGACCCTGACGCAAAAGAAGAGGCTTGGGAAAAGAAAACGGAGTCGGATAGTAAATGGAAGAAACAAGCGAACCATTTTTGAAGTTAAAAACAACTCCTGCAGTTTTTACTAAAAGAAGCTCCATAAAAGAAAGACGCTTTGAAGCAAAACCGCTATCAACCCCAGCAACACTAAAAGAGGGACTTTTTTTAAAAACAGGGACAACCATTAATTCCTCTGAATCAGGGGCTTTTTGGGCACGAAGAGGAGAAAGAGCAAAAGAAATCTTCTCATTAAGAGAATGATTCGCACTAATGGCAAGAACAGCATCCTTGAGAAACTCGTTAAACATTACAAAATAAGACAAAAAGCGAATAAAAAACTAAGCAAAGCAAAATACCGGTGAAAAGCACCAAAATAGAAGGAACGAAAGCCGGGTTTTTGGGCAAATAACAAACCCCTTTCAAATTCAGGCAAAAAACAAAGATTTTTAAATAAAACAACCATTCCTACTGTGGACATAAAAACCGTTCCAGAAGTGGGTGTTATGAAATCGAGATTTGAAGTAAGAACAATAAAGAGCTCATGGAAGCCGCCATTCAAGAAAGACATTACTGACGAAATATATGATGTTGAGGAAGGCGAAGAATTTGATAAAGTAACTGGAAAAGGAAGCGACCAAACAGTATACCAGCTATTAAGAAATGCGGGAGACAGGGCAGTAGTAAAATATTCAAAATTATTTACACTAAAAACAGTAAACCCAGGGGATAATCAGATAGTACTTGAAAAAGATAAGCCGGTGGAAATGACTTACATGTGGGGAGAAGACGGGACCACAAAAAAAGTCACTTACAAAGGAACAGTAGAAGCATAACTGGAAAAGCTTTTTACCTGCTGCCAGAAAACGGCGGGTGAAAGACTGATTAAAAAATCTATTTTTGTGAAAACTATTTTTGTACTCGCAACCATTAAAAACACTTCCATGAATACTAATTCATATGAAAAAAGAACATTACCCGCACAAATGCATGGAAGTACTCGGAAACAAATTAAGAATTGAAATACTCTGCCTGCTGGAAAAAAAGCCAAGAACCGTACAGCAAGTCTGCACGGAGCTGGGTAGAGAACAAAGCCTTGTAAGCCATGCACTCAAACAAATGAAAGAATGCAGTTTTGTTGACTTTCGTAAAGAAGGGAAAAAAAGCATTTATTATATAAAGTCTGACATATTTACTAAATCAAAAAACAAACCACTCTTTGATATATTTGAAGAACACGCAAAAAAATACTGCAAACACAAAAAGTAAAATTGATCAGCCACACCAATAAAAAAATCAGTGATAAATAAATAAGTGTTGAGTGAAGTTAGGGAAATTTGTTTACTGGCGAAAAAAGAATGAAAGCAAAAACCGTGTATTTGGATTACTNNNAGCCATGCCTTACTTTTCCAAAGCTTTTGGAAACCCGTCAAGCTTTCATTCAACAGGACTTGAGGCAAAAAAAGCAATTCAAAAAGCAAGGAAAAGAATTGCAAAAATACTTAACTGCAAACCTGAAGAAGTAATTTTCGCTGGAAGCGGAACTGAAAGTTTGAATTATGCAATAAAAGGAATTGCATTCAAAGCAATGCTTGAAGAAAAACGCGGAACTATAATCACGCAAAAGACAGAACACCATGCCGTAATTGAAATAATGGAATGGCTCAAAAAAATTGGATTTAATATTGTAATGCTAAAAGTAAATGAAAATGGGGTTGTTGAAGAGGAAGAACTAAGAAAAGCACTTGAGGAAAATAAAGGAACTGTTTTACTTGTAACAATAATGTACGCGAATAATGAAATCGGGACAATACAACCAATAAAAAAACTTGCGAGCGTTGCACACAAATATGGAGTTGTGTTTCACACTGACGCGTGTCAAGGGGCAGAGTATTTGAAACTGAATGTTGAGGAACTGAGTGTTGACATGATGACACTAAATGGAAGTAAAGTATATGCGTTCAAAGGGACAGGGTTATTGTACAAAAAGAAAGGAATTGAAATTGAACCGCTAATACACGGAGGGGGGCAGGAGAAAGGAGCGCGCGGAGGAACTGAAAATGTTGCTGGAATTATTGGAATTGCTAAAGCACTTGAAATCGCTGAAAAAGAAAAGAAGAAAGAAAGCGCAAGACTTGAAAAGTTAAGGGATTATATGATAAATAAAATATTGAAAAAAATACCCCAAACGATATTAAACGGAGACAAAAAAGAAAGACTGCCCAACAATGTAAATATTTCATTTAAAGGAGTAGAAGGAGAATCAATACTCCTTCGACTTGATGAGAAAGGAATACGCGCAAGCACCGGAAGCGCATGCTCCTCACAAAGCCTAGAACCAAGCCACGTATTACTCGCAATAGGAAGAACACACGGACTCGCACACGGAAGCATAAGATTCTCCTTAGGAAAAGGAACTACAAAAACACAGATTGATTACACAATAAAGAATTTGAAGAAAATAGTTTTTGAATTAAGACAACTATCCTCCGCGTGGAACGGTGGAAAAGTTATTGATAAAGAGTGAGGTAAAAATTATGCAAATAGAAGAACAAAACTGGTTTTACTCTCCGACAGTAAAAGAACACTTCTTCAAACCAAAACATGCATGGGTGAAAGACAAATCCCCAACAGGATATGACGCTTACGGGTTTTATGGAAGCATGAAATGCGGGGACAAAATGGAAATGTGGATCAAAGTGAAAAAGGACAAAATAGTTGATTTAAAATGGAAAACATTCGGGTGTGCAAGCGCAATTGCCTCAACCTCAATGCTTGCTACAAAAATAAAAAAAAAAAGCGGGATGGATATTAAAAAAGACCTTCAAATAACTCCAATGGATATAATCAAAAGACTAGGAGGACTACCTTCAATAAAAATCCACTGCTCGGTAATGGGGGACAAAGCACTCCAATCAGCCATATATGATTACAAAGTTAAAAACAAACGTGAAGATTTGAAAGTTGAAAAGCCTGAGGAAGAAAAGCATTAAAATCAAATTATAACCCTTTCAGACAAATTGCACACTAACTCGAGCTAAAGCAATTCAAAACAAGGATTTAAAAAAACAAAAAAACACTAATTAGACATGGAACTAGTACAATATATAATAATGAATAACTCGCTGGGCATGAACAAGGGGAAAATCGCGGCGCAGTGCGCACACTCTTCTGTTTCAGTACTTGAAAAAGTTGATGATGATACAATAAGCGAGTGGAAAATTAACGGAATGAAAAAAGTTGTTTTAAAAATCGGGACAACTGAAGAACTATTAGAACTATTTGAAAAAGCAAAAAGAAAACACCCTTGCGCACTAATAACGGACGCTGGGAGAACACAAATAGAAGCAGGAAGCAAAACATGCTTTGCCTGCGGACCAATAACGGAAGAGGAAGGGAACAAATACTTCGGGAAACTTAAGTTGTTATAATAAAAATAACTTAAGCTCGAACTAACCCATACTTCGTTGATGAGATATTATGAGAAAACTAAGCCCTTTGAGCGGAATGAACGAATTACACGAACTTGGGTTTAAAGCTATAAAACGATGGAATACAGCAAGAGAAGAACATCCAATGGGCGGAAAAAAAGTTGATATTGCATTTCAAAGAATGAAAAGCGTGAATAAAATACTTGCAAAAAGAAAACTTCAAATACTCCGAGTGAAACTTGCGCTTACAACAAGAAAAGCTGATATTGAACAAATACAAGAAGAAATTGAATTAAATGAAAGAATTCTTAAGGATTAGAAAATGCAAATAAACTTTGATGCACACTACCTTTTCTAAATCGACCCTCGCAAAGCATATTAATTGAATTAGCCAAAAAGATACTTACAAGAGCTGATAATAATGAGAACCGGATTCATGTCGCACGTAAGCACACTAATAAAACAAT
>JAPLVQ010000110.1:1318-3127 GCA_026397035.1 Candidatus Iainarchaeum sp. | reverse complement strand
GAAGATGGGAGAAATCCCAAAGAAGTCAGGGTAAGGATAATCCTTATTTGAGTGAGTTTAGGGATTTTCTTGAGAGTGAAGCAATAAAACGCAATAAGACAGTGAAAGAGCTTTTTGGGATTTAATTTCTATCCTTGCCTTTATCGCCTTTTCATTCGCCTTTTTTAAAACGTTTAAAAACCTTTCCTTGGGGGATTTGTTTATTGGTGAGCTGAAAAATGGGGAATACTAAGAAGGTTGGAAGCACTGGCCGTTTTAAGGCGCGTTATGGTGTTGGGGTAAAGAAGCGTGTGCTTGAAGTTGAGAATAGAGTGAAGAATAAGGCTCCTTGTCCTTTCTGTGGTTTTGACAGATCAAAAAGGATTGCAGCGGGTTTATTTATTTGCACTAAATGTAATGCTAAGTATACTGGTGGAGCGTATGAAGCGCAGACCTTAGTTGGTAAAGCGATTAATAAGATGGTTTCACAAAAAGCGTTTATTGAGACTGCTAATGAGCTTATTAAAGCGAAGGAATCTTCTTTTTCTGATATTGAGAGGGAAGTTGAGCAGGCTTTAATGGGTCCTAAATTAACTGAGGAACTTCCTAAAAAGAAAAGGAAAGCAGCTGTAATTAGTAAAGAGTCTGAAGAGAGTAAGGATACAGAACAGGCTGGATGATAAAGATCAAGTAGATGATAAAGATCAAGTAGATGATAAAGATCAAGTAGATGATAAAGATCAAGTAGATGATAAAGATCAAATAGAGGATGAAGAGTAATAAAGTGAGGTGTTTTTGATGGCTTATAAGTGTGCAAAGTGCGGGACTGAAGTTACTAATGTTTCTGAAGGCTTAGTTAGGTGCCCTTCTTGCGGTCATAGGATTCTTTACAAGACAAGAGAACCGATTTCAAAAACGATTAATACTGAATAGTTTTTATTTAGGGTAAACGAAGTAATTAATTACTTTCAAAATAATCGCTTAATTTGTTTGATTTTTTTATTTGTATTCGTTTTAATTATTTTTATGTTTTTTATTGAAGTGAAGCTTGATTTTGATTCAAAAGAAAGTGCTAAACGTTTCTTTGGTTCGATTAAGCCTGAACTTGAGGAAGAGTTTTTGAGGAGCAAAACTTTAATCAGCCAGAAAGAGGGTGTTCTTGGTATTAAAATTAGTGCGCAGGACAAAACTGCTTTAAGGGCTTCGCTTAATGCTTTATTAAAGCCGTTGGTTTTGTTTAATGATTTGGAGGGTTTAGAATGAATGAAGAGGAACAGAGAGCAGCTATTTTGGATTTTGAGAGGAACAGGCAGTTGCTTGGTTCTATTAGTTCGCAAAAACAGCAGATTTCTATGCAGTTGGAATTGATTAGTGCTTCGCTTGAAGAGCTTTCTAAAAATAAAGAAAAAACCGTTTTCAAGGTTGTGGGTAATGTTTTGTTCCAGAAGGACGCAAAAGAAATGGAGAAAGAACTTATTGAAAAGAAAGAGAATTATGATTTGCGTTTAAAGACTGTTATAAAGCAGGAAGAGAATTTGATTAAGAAACTTAAAAGTATTCAGTCAAAGATTGAGGAAGAAATGAAGAACGAGAAAGAAAAGCAAACCCAGCCAGAGACTAAGATTGAGAAGAAAAAGAAGTAATTCTTTTTCTTTCTTTTAATTTTTTTAATGTGGAATTTAACAATCCATATTAGGGTTTATATTCCATTAGCGGTTCGCAATCTTTTATATTCTGCTTGAGTATATTTAATTATGCAACCTTCTTACAAAAGAGCCGCTTTGGATATGTCGCGAAGAAAACTTCCTTCTATTGAAAGGTTATCGGCGA
>JAPLVQ010000110.1:0-1294 GCA_026397035.1 Candidatus Iainarchaeum sp. | reverse complement strand
GCGAAAGGGGATAATTTTGCATTTAATGAGGCGGTGCGCCGCTATGAACTGCTATTAAGAGTTGGTGTTGCGAGGTTTGGTTCTAGGAAATTATCTCCTGCTGATAATCTTCATAATGCAAGGCTTGCTTTGTGGAAGACTTTACTTTGGGGAAGCACTCAGGATAAAGTAACTCACAAAGGTTTTTTGTTAAAGTTTGATAAGGAAATGAAAAATGCTTCAAAAAATGATTCACAAGGCGAAATTAAGCGTGCAGGGGTTCGTCTTGATAATCCGCGCTGGAATTGGCATGACTTAATCCCTGATAAGAAAACCAGTTTGCGTATGGATTTAATGGCAAAGCCTTTCGGTTTAAGGAGTCATTTCAAATCTGAATTAGTTCGGCAGCTTATTTTGCGGGAGAGGAGAAAGCGTTACAGGCACAAAAAGGCGGCCAAAAAGAAACTTGAAGTGATTGAGTTGCAGAAAAAAGCTGAAATTTCGATAGAAAGGGCAAAAATGCGCAACCAGTTTTGGTTTGATTTATTGTGGAAGGCAAAAAAGAAAGTTATTGAAAATCCATTTTTATTCAAGCCCTCTGAAGTTAAGGCTGTTTTTAAAAATACTGGAAAAGACTTATCAGGGACAATAGTCCATTTGCAGTTAATGCCAAGTGACAAAAGTAACATAAGAAAATTATTGCCAAGGGTAATTCCTGTTGATGAAGGGCAAGTAAAAGAGTCCGAATTAGTTAAATTAAAAGAATCGGATTTAGAAGAATTAGACTTAAAACTTGGAAATCTTGCTGAAGATTTTTCTCGAGCGCGTTTTCCCTATATTGGGGATTATTTTAATGCATTACATAAGGAAGTGCTGAAAAGAAAAGCAATTCCAAAACTAATACTTGCTGAAATTAAGAAATTATACAAAAAGTCCAGTCAGCCAAAAAGGATTATTTTCGAAGAACCGCCTTCTGAGGACGAACCCTTTCCATTCTAAGTAATTTTTAAATGGTCTTTGCTTCATTTGCTAAAGTATAATAATCTCTTCTTCCTAATCTTTGCGGTGTTTGTTTTGCCCGCATGTTTGAGTAGAGTTTCTTTTGTTTCTTTTTTGAGGAGTAAGAGTGTTCTGCTTTTGGCGCACGAGAATGCTGATCTTGATGCAATTTGTTCTGCAGCGATTATGCAGCGTTTTTTGAGGAAGAATAAAATATTTTCTGTTATTGGCATACCTTCTCATATTAATGATGCTGCGAAGGAGTTTTGCAAAGAGCAGGCAGTGAGTTTTGTTCTTTCCCCCGATTTGGATGGTT
>JAPLVQ010000034.1:15896-16647 GCA_026397035.1 Candidatus Iainarchaeum sp. | reverse complement strand
CTCTTCTTGCTTTAGGATTTTCAATGGTTTCGAGTTATGCAAAACCCAGAGTTGCTCTAATTATAATTACTGATAATAGGGATTGGCCGGCGATTGGAGAGCATGCTGATAAATTAGTAATTGTTCTTGTTGGATTGCTGCTTGCTTTTGCTGGGCTAAATATTTTGTGGATATTGCTGTATTTTATAGCTGCAATCGGATTAATTGGAACTTTACAGAGAATAGCTTATGCGAAAGGTCTGATTACTGAAGCGGAAAAAAAAGGAAGTTTATTGCCTTATATTAAAAAGAAAAAAGAAAGATAAATTCGTCTTCTCGCAAAATTAAATTGACTAATAATTAAAACAATAGCTCAAATCAGCTGGACAAAATAAATTAAACCAAAAACTTAATGTTTCAATTCAAAAATCCAAACATTTAGGGCAGTAAGTAGCCGCTCATTCCGCCTGTCCATGCATAGAATACTACTATCAGCATTGCGATTATGAGCCCGATTTTCATTAATCTTGAATGATTGTAGTATTTATGATTCACAGCGTAGGATTCTAATATAAAAAACATTCCTGTGGCGAGTATTGCGAGTCCCAGAAATGAAAAGTGTGCGGGTAATATAGTGCTTTCGCAGATTTTTCCAATTGTGCGTGTGTAGCAATTAATCGGCCATGACGCAGCGAATAAATAGCCTATTCCAAAAACAGTCATTACTACTCCAAGTATTTTCCAATACACTCCAATTTCAAACAGTCCCACA
>JAPLVQ010000034.1:0-15876 GCA_026397035.1 Candidatus Iainarchaeum sp. | reverse complement strand
TAATTGCTTCGCGTGGTGTATCATGCAGAATTTTATTTGAAAGAGGAACTTCTTTTACTCTTCGCACGCTTTTTTTAGGAACTTCAAGTGGAAAAGCAAAAATATTTTTGCATCTTGCACAGTTATACATTTCAATTCCTGCGGCTTCGGTAGCCTTATCATCAGTGTAAAAACCTACTTTTTTACCGCCGCAAATAGGGCATATTTGAGTATATTCAATTTCTTTTGCCATGCACAACTAACACTTCTGGGATTTTTAAGCTTTTTTGGTGGAGCAACAATAGGGAGAGCAAGAGCAAGTAAGTGTTTTTTTAAGCAAGCATTGCCACTAATGTTGGGAACGCGACTATGAGGCCTATTGTTGCTCCTATGTTTGTGAGCGCGGCTACTATTAGTATGTGTGTTACTTTGTTTTTGTAAAACCCGCCTAAGGATGAAACATCAGGAAGTTTTTCAAAGTCAAGTACTTTTGGCGGATTGTATTTTGCTTCAACTAAGCCGGAAATCCATCCTGCAGCAAGTGCCGGGTGGAGTGTTGTTATTGGCGCGGCGACAAAAGCTGCTCCTATTGTTATTGGATGCGCGCGAGCTAGAAGCGCTCCTATCGCGGAGAATCCTCCGGTGATTAGTATCCAGTATCCTAGCATGTTAAATGTTGTTCCGATTCCTTTGGTGCAAAATGCCCATCCAAGTAGTATAACAAATACTATTGGTATTACTATTCCAAGTAGTTTCATCCAGTTAGTTCCTTTCTTTACTGTGCCTAGTTCCTGCAAATTTATTTTTTTCCCGCTTTTAATGTTTTCAATTATCCCGCTTAAGTGTCCTGCTCCAACAATAGCGACTATTCTTTTCCCGGGGCTGTGTTTAATCATTTCAGCAGTATAAGAATCTCTTTCATCAACAAGCACTTTTTTTATTGAAGGAAATTGTTTTCCAAGTTCTTTCATCAAGTTATTCAGTAAATCTTCTTTTTTTAATTCTTCAATCTTTTCAATTGTCACTTTTTCTCCTACTCCAAAAAAGCTTCCAAGTATTGAGCCCCCTAGTTTTGCTTTTTCTATTATTCCCATTGCAGAGAATGCGCGTTTTAGAGTTACTTTCACGTCCCTGTCAAGGAGCTGGATTGGTTTTTTTAGTTCCTGCGCTTTTTGAATTGCTATTAGCATTTCTGCCCCGGGTTTTACTCCGACGTGTTCTCCTAAACTGCGTTGCATATTTGACAGTAATATATTAAGTAAAAATAGTTCTGTTCTTCCTGACTGGATTATTTCAATAATATTTGTTTCTTGCCATTTATTTCCTGAAAGCAGCTGTGCTAGTCTTTCTTTATCAAGTTCCACTCCAATAACATCAGGCTGTTCTTTTTCAATGGTTTCTTGTGCGAGTATTATTGATTCTTTTGAGATGTGTGCTGTTCCTACAAGAATAATCTCTTTTTCGCCTAACTTAATCCGCTTAATCATTTGATTAGAAGAGGGGTGAAGTGTTTTTAAGTATTAGTATTTGGTTTGGATTTTCCCTCTTCAAAATAAGGGCATTTTCAGTATCGTTTATATAAAATGAGTTTTTCAGCCGCTGCTGTTAATTATAAAATAAGTCCCGACAAGGATGAATATTAGCCACATTATTTGTTTTATGAACGCAAGTTCTGCAGGCAAGCCGATAATTGAATTAATTACCATTCCTATTCCAATACCGATTAGAAATAATCCTGTTTGTACTTTTGCCATAAAAAAACCATTTTTTGATTATCTTCTCTTTGTATAATTAATGACTTCTTTCGTCAAGTATTTTAATGTTTCTTCACAGTTTTTTTTAATGAAAAAAGCGTGTTTTGTTGAATTTGAGGGGGTGCTAGCCCCAAGCGGCGCTTACTCGCCGTCAAGAGAAAAGGCGAATAAATTCCTTGCTGATTTAGCAAAATTTTGCTCAAAAGAAAGTATTGAATTGTTTTTAGTTTCAGGAAGGCATTTTATTGTCGCAAAGCCTCTTATTGTTGAGATGGGGTTTGAAAAGTTTTTTGATGATTCTCATTTTTTGTGCGTGGATGATAATTATATTTCGAGCAAGCACGAGATGGACAAATTAAGGCACAAGGAGTCCATTTCGAAAGATCCTTTTTTTGCTGATACTTATTTTAAGCAGGTGGCAATTATAAATATTTTGGATAAAAATAATTTTAATCCAAAAGGCGCTCTTCTTCTCTCGGATGATATTTGGGTTGATGGTTATTATTCAATGCGTTTCTCAAAAATTGATTTTGCGATTCTTGAGGATAATATTCTTGACAGGGGAAAGCCGGCTTGTAAAATTGAGGGCTTAGCTTATTTTTCGCTTGATTTTTCAGTAGTGCGTCCTCTTTTAACTAACTTCCCTGATATTGATTATTCAGGTCTTGATAAGTATGTTTTTGAATCGATGAAACATGCCCTTGTTGGGGATAGTTTTTCTGATGCTGTGAAAAACAGTTTTATAAAAAAGAATTTTAGGGGTTGATGAAAGGGTGAAACGTATTGGTTTTTTTGGAAGAAAGACCTTGCGTTCTTTTTCGCCGCAAAATCTTTCTGGTTTAATAGTTCCTTTGATTACTCCGATGAACGAGGATTTGAGCGTGGACTTTTTTGCGCTCAAAGCTATAACGGCGCGTTTGATGAATAAGGGTGTGCGTAACTTTTTTGTTTTTAATATTTTCTCAGAAGAAAATAATGTTTCTTTTAATGATAAAATAAAGATTCTGAAAATCGTTTCTGAAGAGATTAGCGGCAGGGGGCTTCTTTTGTGCGGGTGTTTTGGTCATGATACGGACAGTATTGTATCAAGTGTCGTAGAGTTTGAAAAGTTTGCTGATTGTTTCGTGGTTAATGTTCCGCGTCTTGCTTTTGAAAGCGAACTTGGTTTTACGGATTTTATTGATGCTTTAATGACTCAAACTAAATCAAATTTCTTGCTTTACAATAACTCTTCAATTACTTACAATAATCTTTCAAGCATTTTCCCTAACCCTTCGATTCCAAATATGAGGATCCCTCTTAGTCTGCTTGAAGGAGTACTAAATTGGGAGCGTTTGTTCGGTATTATTAGTTATTCTTCTTCGCCCGGTGAAATTGGGGAGCTGGCGTACTATTCTTCCACGCTAAAGCTTTTTGAGGAATCGGAAGTACTTTCTTTTCCAGCGTTAAGAAACGGTTTTGTGGGATTGAGCTGTCCGGCTGCACTATTTATGCCTTCTTATTTTTTAGCTCTTGTAGAAGGTTTTGATAGTATTGATTTTGGAAGAATGAGCAGGTATGAGTCAAGGGTTACAGCGTTTAATAAAGTATTCTCAAAGAAAAGAATTCAAGCAATAAAAAAACTGCTTTCTCTCCAGCGCCTTATACAGTACTATCACAGTACAGAACTTGCTCCGCTTGATGAGAAAGAAGTATCTTTCCTTCTTGATTCATTTAATTTTAATAAGAAAATTTCGGTTTCAAAAGAAAGGGCGCTCAAAAACAACAGTGATTAGCAAGATTTTTATAATTTCATCAGGAGTAATTAAAAAAGAATTAGTTGCTTCATTAGTTCTTCAAATTCACTCTTTGTTATTTTTATATCCTTTTTAATTATCTTGTTTAACAACCCAGTTCCAATTGGTTCTTTACCATGAACAGGAATTGTTGTTTTCCTTCCATCCAAGTGCTCAAATCGGTAATGACTCCCGTTAATTCTATAGCCATTAAGGTATGTAATTGAACATCAATCCCTTGATGGCTAGATAGTAAAACGCACCAACAAAGTTCAAAAACATGGGCGTTTTTACTATAGTTTCCCTAAAGCCAAGTTTTTCAATTACTTTAATCAGAT
The DNA here is from genome assembly GCA_026397035.1 of Candidatus Iainarchaeum sp. GTDB lineage: Archaea > Iainarchaeota > Iainarchaeia > Iainarchaeales > JAAZKV01 > JAAZKV01. Next base: position 12,030 of record JAPLVQ010000034.1, on the reverse strand, counting down.
CTTTTGGTTTAACTAAGTTAGGCATTTAGCTCCACCATTTGAACTCCAACAAATTTTGTCTTAGAAACAGTCTCATCCCTGCAAAGGGCAATAACTTCTTTAATCCTTTTAATTAGCTCATCCATAGTTTTAGCCTGTGTGTGGCAACCCTCAAGTTCAGGAACATCCGCCACTAAAAAGCCGTTCTCATCCCTCTCAATTAAAACACTATATTGTTTCCCCATGAAATCACTAACATTATATTAACTCGAACCATATAAAAAACTAGTCCTTAGTCAAACTCAATAAATAAATATAAATCATATAGACATTTTATTCACAATCCTCCTTAGACTCTTTCAATCGATACAATTATATTCTTCTTTTTGTTATTGTTATGGGGGGTGTTTTTTGATGGCTAAAACTGGCGTTGGGGGTTATGCTTTTTTGATTGGTTTCATTCTTGCTATAATCCTTGGGGTTGTTCAGGGCTTAGTGCCTTCGGTAATTGGTGCCGCGGCGCTTTGGGTTCTTGTAGTGCTTGTAATACTTGGTGTAATAGTTGGATTACTAAATATCAAGGATAAGCATATTACTGAGTTCCTTATTGCAGTAATTGCAGTAACTATGATTGGAATGATTCCTATTAATCAGCTTGGATTAGCTTCTGAACCTGTGGGAATTTTCCTTGGAGCAATATTGCAGAGCATAGTTGCTTTCTCGGCTCCTGCCGCATTAGTATTAGGGTTGAAGCAGATTTGGGTTCTTGGCTCAAATAAGAGCTAGTAAAGAATAGTTTTGACTAAGAGAATTTTTGGATTGCTTTCTGTTTTAATGCAGAAAGCAGTTTTCTTTTTTTATTAAATCACTGATGTTTATATCAGGTTTTTGTGTTTAGTTTTTGTGTTTGATTGTTGTGTTTGATTTTTATATCTGTTTTTTATACTTGACTTTTTATATTCTGTCTTAATTTTTGATGGAAGGTAAATTTTTATTGCCTCTTTTATGAGTTCTATTTGTGGGTTTGATGGTTTCAATTACTGGCAGCATTGAGAATTATCGTGCACTTCTTCATGAGTTTCAACTTAGGGACAAAATAAAATCTGCGGAGCATCATTACTCAATTGGGTTTGATTTTGAAGGGGTTTTTGATGATTTTCTTGCGGAATTGCTTTTTGAGAAAATAGTTTCTCTTTCAAAGGAAATTGAGTTTGATTCTTTCAAGCTTGGAGTCTCCTGGCCTCTCGAAATGGCGGAAGAAGAGAAAAAAAAGTTAAAAACTTCTATTCAAACCGCTTTGATTTTAAAAATTAAGGATTCTTTAAAAAAGAGGGATGATTTTTCCGCGCCCCATGCAGATTTTTTGATTGATTTTAATAAGAAACTTGTTCTTGTAAGGATAAAATCTGTTTTTGTGAGTGGGAGGTATTGTAAGTTCTCAAGGGAAATTGCTCAGACTGAATATTTTTGCAATAAGTGCAGGGGAAAGGGTTGTTGGTATTGTAAAGGCATGGGGCATTTTTGTGAAGAGAGTGTAGAGCAGTTCATTGCCAAGATTTTTGTTCCTGCTTTTGGAGCAGCGTTATTGATTTTGCATGGTGCTGGAAGAGAAGATATGGATGTTTTAATGCTTGGGAATGGAAGGCCTTTTGTTGCTGAACTCTTAATGCCAAAAAAAAGGGGTGCAGATTTAAAATTACTTAAAGAAGAGTTCAATATTCAGTTCAAAGGCAAGGCTTCAATTAATTCTCTAAAAATTTGTTCGATTGATGATGTTTCTCCGCTTAAGGATTCCCCTCATAACAAAATTTATGCGGCTCTCGTTTCTGCAGATAAAGATATTGATCTAAACTCACTTCCAATTGAAGAAAAGCTTTTAGTTTTCCAATTCACTCCAACCCGAGTTGAGAAGAGAAGAGCAAATTTAGAGAGAGCGAAAGAAGTAACAATTATTCATGCGAGGAGTATAACAAAAAGAACTTTTGTTCTTGAGCTCCTCACATCCCACGGAACTTATGTAAAAGAATTCATTTCGGGAGATGGTGGAAAAACAAAACCAAGTATTTCTTCGCTCACAGGGGCACACTGTATCTGCACTTTACTTGATGTTTTGGAAGTTTGTAGCTAATTTTTACTATCCAAAATAATTATATTTGTCTTTAATAGCAAATAATGTAAAAAGGTGTTTTTTATTAAGAAGAGAATTTTTCCTGGACAGCTTGGATTTGAAGATGCTTTGTGGAAGAAACCCGCCCAAAATCAAATACTTCCTCCTGCACTTCCTCAAGTAAGGATGAATCCTGAACAAGTAAGGAAGGTTCAGGAATTGCAAAGAGAACGTTTGCAGGCTATCCAAGATGAACAAGCACCTAATGCATCTCGGTCGCTTACAAGAAAGGAAAGATTTGTTCAGGAGTTTGTTGAAAACACTGGAGAGAGTATGTTTAATGCTGCAGTGGCTAAAGGGCTGCCTGCAAGTGTTAGCAGGGATTATTTTTTGGCAGTAGTTGAGGATTATGTTTCTCTCACTTTTGGATTGCAAAGAAAAGTTTCTTTTCGTGATTGGGTTTATGACCAATCACAACTTGCCGCAAAAAGAGGGGTTGGTGCCCACGAAGGATCACTGCTTGAGATTTTCCGCGCTACAAAAGATATTTAGTAATTGTTACTTGTAATTTGAAGAGTTTGGGGTAATTAGCTTCATGAAATAAATGGTTAAGGTTATGAAAGCTTGTGAGTGAAACTAATTTATTTAACTGCAGTTATTTCATATATTGTTATGAAAGGAGCTAACCATATCCAAAAAGTGTTTTTCCTCTCACTTTGTAGAAGGGTTCTAGATTTTATTTTTTCTTTCAAAAAAGGACTTTGGGCGAGAGCATTTTTTATTACCAGTAAGCCCTCATATTCCGCCACGATTCTAAGTTCTCCCCCTGTTTTTAGTTTTTCATACGCTATTTTTACTGTTTCATTTGTTTGCTCCTGAATTTTTTCAGAATTCGAAAAAGATCCATTTTTTGAAAAATCTCCAAGCGCCATTTCGGACTTTATCAAATGCACGGAGTTGTCCTTAAGTCGGTTCAAACCCGAAGCAAAATCAGCCTTTATTTGTTTCCATCTTCCTTGAACAAAAATAGGGCGGCGAATATCAATTCCGATATAATGCGTATCTGGATTTTTCTTAGCCATTTTGCGTGTCTGCCAGGCAAGTCTGCTGTAACCTACATTTCCTAAATGAATCTCAATTTTTCTTTTTTCCATATTTGGGGGCATGTATATTCACTCTCATCCAAACTCGTCGCTTAGTTTCATTTGTGTTTTTCCTATTCCTTTTATTTTGCTTCTTTCTCCTATTTCAAAATCGTAAGAGAAGTATTCGAGTCCGTATTGTTTGAGTAAAGTAAGAGCGGTTTTTCTAATGCTTGGCGCAAGGAGTATTCCTCGTGTCTCTACTCCGCGCATTTTTTTAATATCCTCAGCGTATCGTTTTAGTTGTGTAACTGCAGCGTAATCCGCTTGTCTTCTTTTGAGTTCAATTACAACCATTCTTCCCTGTGAGTCTTCCGCTACAATATCGCAAATTCCTTTTTTGAAGTATTGTTGCTGGTTTATTGGTTTTAACCCTGGTTCAAGGAAGGACAAATCATCCATGAGTGCATCATTTAGTTCGCGTTCGGAACCGCTTAAGCGCAAGTCATTACTTTCAGGTAAATCATAGGAATTAATCGCATCAATGGAAGTGAAGGTAGTTGTAATAGTTTCTTTTGGTTTGAGTTTTTTTGCAGTGAGTATAAGCACAGCTTCTCCATCTTTATCCGCTTGTTCGCAGGAGATTTTTGCATCCATCATATAATTAGTCGGTCTAATGAGTCTATTTTCGTGGATGGATACGGAAGAATCCGCTTTGATTATTACAAGTCTTTTTCCAAGAGGAAGTTTTGAACTTGCTCTTCCAATATAATTAACCTCGCACTCCCCGATAATTAAGCACATGTGCCTGTTTTTTAGCGCAGTAAGAATTTCGTGCTCCGCATCATGAAAGTGCATAAAATCACTTCTAGTTAAGTTAATCAACAATGTTTAATTTAGGAAAGAGTTAAATAGTTTGGTTTGTCTACTATTATTGGTTGTTATGAATGCTCAACTAATTGAGTCAGCTCAAAATAAATTAATTTCATATAATCTTGATGAAGTTTATAATTATGGGATTAAAAGAAAAACATTAATGACTGACATGTCCAGTCAAATAATTGTTACTTATCCGCCGTTATCTATTCTGCCGGATATTAGGTCAAAAAGCATTTTTGAAAAGCCAAACAACCTTGATTTTACTTTATATTTTCACATTCCTTTTTGCACCGGAAAGTGTTTGTATTGTGAATTTTTGACTTGCCCTAATCAATCAAAAGAAACTGTTGACAAATATTTAGAAGTGTTAAAAGAAGAGGTTAGGGTATACTTAAAATACAATCAAGTAAAAAAAGCAAAAATAAGGTCGGTTTACATTGGCGGCGGAACCCCAACTTTTTTATCTAAAGTGCAACTGGGGGACCTATTGGATTTTATTAATATTGCTTTTGAAATTAAACCATGCACTGAGTTTACAGTTGAGTCAAGCCCCGAAACTTTGGATAAAGAAAAATTGAAAATTCTTCTTGAAAAGGGAGTTAATAGGTTGAACATAGGCGTCCAAACTTTTAATGATAGTGTCTTAAGATTAATTCTTCGACGTCATAATTCAAAGCAAGCAATTGAATCTTTTAAGTTGGCAAGAGATGTTGGTTTTACAAATATAAACATTGATCTAATTAGAAATTTGCCAGACATGACTGTGGAAAAAACATTAACTGATTTGAATATAATTGCTGAGTTAATGCCTGAATCGGTTTCAGTTTATCCGTTGATTATTAAACCAACGGCGCCAATAAAAAAACTTTACACTAAAGAGCCTAAAAGATTTCCTGATGACAAAACCGCTTTTTTGACGCACTTAATAATAATGGAAAAGTTACAGCAACTAGGGTATGAGCATAATCCAATAGACTGGTTTCATTTAAACTCAAAGGTTTATACGCAGCAAATTCAAAAGTGGGAAGAGGGGATTAACGCTCTTTCTTTTGGGGTTTCGGCATATTCTTATGTTAATAATATTCAGTATTGTAATGCAATGAATTTGACTGAATATTATTCTTTCATTGAAAAAGGAAAAATCCCCGTTTGTAGAGGGGAAAAATTGTCAAAAGAAGAGCAGTTAAACAGGAAATTTGTTTTTGGATTAAAAACCAAGATTGACAAGGGTTTAATTGGGAAAGAGGTTGAAAAAGTTTCTTGCGAAATTAAAAGCAAGATGGACGAATATAAGCGATTAGGGTTGATTGAAGAGGATGAAAAATATATAAAGCTTTCACTGAAAGGGATTTTATTGGCTGAAGAAGTTTGTTCAGGATTTTACTCAAAAGAAGTAATGGGGAGATTGTTGGGTCTTAATTCACCCTAGTTTTTTAAACCCGTTTTTTGTTATTAAATAATCATTCTCAATTCTTACTCCTAATTTCTTATTATAAAGTGCGGGTTCTATTGCAAGCACCATTCCTTCTTTTAACAAAAATCTGCTTTTTTGTCCTATTCCTATTGGAAAATCATGTACTTCTATTCCTATTCCGTGCCCAAGCGCATGAACCTGTTTTCCTGCTATTTTTTCTGCAGTTTCCCAGAGTTTTTTTGCTTTAGTGTTTGGAGCGAGCATTGATTCGATTTTTTTAATGCATTTCGCAACTTTTGTTTTTGTCTCAATAAATTCTTTGAAAGAAGAAGTTTTTTGTACAGAAGGATTTTCTTCTCCAAAGTAAAAAGTTTCAGTAATATCTGCACAGTATCCCTTGTATTTTGCTCCTGTGTCAATCAGTACGGGCCCGTATTCAAGCTTTTTTTGTGTTGCGGTGTGATGAATATGGGAAGTGTTTTCTTTAAAAGCCACTGTGCAAAAAGCCGTGTCAAAACCGTCTCCATCAAACTGCTTTCTAACTTTTTCATCAATCGCTTTTTCCGTTATTCCAATTTTGAGCCACTTCTTCGCAAGTTTTATTACTTTTCTAGTTTCTTTAATAGCCGTCTCAAGATTTTTTACTTCTTCAGAAGTTTTTATTTCTCTTTCAGTCTCAAGCTCGTTTCCTACATCAATTAATATTTTCCCTCGCAAGAATTTCTTTAGGTTTCTAAAACTTACTACTGTTTGGTGGCGCGGGTTATAACCGACCCGTTTTTTGCAGTATTTTCTAAGAATTTTTTTAATATCCTCAATAGAATTGTATTTCTCAACTATTGCTTTTTTTTTGAATTGTGTTTTTGCCTGTGTATAATTGAACGGGTGCGATAACCACACGGGTTTTTTGTTTTCCCTGATAATTAGTATTCCTTCATAATGCTTGCTTGCTTCGTCTCCAAGATGTTTATTTATCAGCGGGTCTTCCCAGTAATCATGAAAATTTCGCAGGACGACAGAATCAACTTTTTCCCATAATTGCATGATTGATACTGATTCGGGAAGTATTAAAAATAGTTGGACGAAAGCTTCAAATGGATTGATTTTGCTTTCGTCTTTTCTGGGTGTCTTAGTTTTTTTATAAATCCTTTGGCTTATTTGGCAAACTATTTGTACTCATAAAACGCTTTGTACGCTTTGAAAGTTGCGTATACATCTATTTTGCTTGTGAGTTCGAATGGGGAGTGCATTGCGAGTACTGGCGGACCAATATCTATTATATCCATATTGTATTTTGCAAGCATATAAGAAATTGTTCCTCCTCCTCCTTGATCAACTTTGCTTGCTTCTCCGTGCTGCCAAGGAATATTCGCTTCGTCAAATACTCTTCTAATCCATGAAAGGTATTCAGCATTAGCGTCATTAGTATAATATTTTCCTCCTCCTCCGCCATATTTTTCCACTACTGTTCCGTATCCTACCTTATTCACGTTTGACAAATCCATCTTGTCGGCGAATTTCGGGTCAAGTCCGTGAGTAACATCAGCGGAGATCGCTTTTGATTTCGCAAGAACCTCTTTTGCTAAATGAGTTTCTTTTCTTAGTTTTACAAGTTTTTCAATAAAGTTTTCAAGAAACATTGAATCCATTGAAGTGTTTCCAACGCTTCCAGTTTCTTCTTTGTCCACAAATAGTACCATTTTTGGGTGAGTTGATTTTGCTTCCATTATGGATTGAATCGATAAGTAAGCGCATACTCTATCATCGTGTGCTGGTGCGCCGATTATTCCTGAATCAATTCCAACGTCTCTTGCTTTAGTTGCGGGGTAGAGTGATACTTCTGCTGAAACAAAATCCTCTTCAACTAATTTATACTTGTCATTAATCGCTTTTAGAAAAGCCGCTTTGAGTTTTTCTTTTACTTTTTTATCATCAAGAGGGATTGAGCCTCCTATAGCGTCAAGGTCCTCTCCTTTGATAATATCTTTAGTGGGTTTTTCCTTAAACTCTGGTTCTTCAAGGTGGATTGCGAGGTCAGATATTACAAATACCGGCTCGTCATCCTTTTCGCCGATTTCAATATTTACTTTTTCCCCTTTTTTGTTGAATACTACTCCGTGCATTGCGAGGGGTACATTCAGCCATTGGAATTTTTTTATTCCTCCATAATAATGCAAATTTATCATCAAAAACGGATCAGATTCGTATACTGGGTTTAGTTTTAAATCGAGCCTTAGTGAGTCAATGTGCGCTCCAATAATTCTTAATCCGTCTGATAATTTTCCGTTTCCAAGATCTACAAGTACAATGTTTTTTCCGTGGTTAGTGGAGTAGATTTTCTTGCTTGTGGGAGTTGCTTCTTCAAAAGAAACGTACCCGTTTTTCTTTGCGAGTCTTTCAGCCCATGCAGTTATTTCTCTTTCGGTTTTGTTTTTGTCAATGAATTCTTTATAATCATCACAGAATCGAAAAGCAGTTTTTCTTTCTTCGCCCAGCATTTCCCAGGCATTTTTCCTGTCAGAAAATAATTCTTTTTCTATCTTGCTTTTCTCATCCTTATCCTTATTAGCGTCTTTTTCACTCGCAAAAACCAATCTAACCACCACCTGTATTATGTAACAAAAAAGGGTTTAAAAGATTGCTTGTTTTTAGGAAAGGATTTTTTAAGCCACTTTTAAGTTTTCCTTTCCTAAATGGATTATCCTTCTTCGCCTTTACTCTTTTTTTACCATTGGAAGGCCGGTTGTCTGATTTTCAATAACCTTGTACCCCGCTGGTAAATCTATTCCTTCTTTTGGTTCTTTTGAGAAAAAGAATAATTTCCCTCTTGAATGTAAATAATACTTTCTTCCTTTAGAATTTGTGTGTTCGTAACCCATTTTCTATCACCATACTATTTTTGACTGAGGGGCTTTAAATTACTTCCTCTCAAACGAAGTTTTTGATAAATCCGGTTTTTTTGGTGTTAAACTAGCCCGCGTTTAATTAATAAACCACTTTGTTGTTATTTTAATTAGTTTTTATGAGTGAAAAGAAAAGTTCTTTAAAGAGTAAAAAAAGCGTTTCTGCGCCAAAAAAAGCGGCTCTTAATTCTAAAAAGGGTGTGGCTAGTAGTAAATCAAAGATGAATTTTAATAAATCAAATGGCAATTCTATTAGCCCACAAAGTGTTTCTGTAAAAAAGAATTCACTTATCATTACTGCTGCTCATAAGATTAAAGATTTTTTGGATCTTGATCCTGGTAAAAGGATTGCGATCGTTTCAGATAATGATGCTGACGGGGTTAGTGCTGCGGTGCAGTTAAGGATTTATCTTGAAGCTGAACGCGCGGTTGCAATGATATTTTATTATGATCATTATTCAAATAAACTTTCTTATCCTAAACAGACTTTTGAGCAGTTCGCCCCTGAAAAAACAGTTTTTCTTGATCTAGCGGATGCTTTTGTGAGTAGGGTTCTTTCTGACCTTGGTAACCTTGCCGGTCCTTTTATTTCAATTGATCATCACCAGCGGGAAATAATCTCTGGGAATGCGTTTAAGAGTCTTGTAATAAAACCGAGTAGTTTTTCTGAGATCGAGTCTTCAAAATACCCTGCTTCTAAAATGGTTTTTGATTTATTCGGCGGAAGGGACTGGATTTGTGCTTTTGGAGTAATTGGGGATTTTGCTTTTGATGAATGGAAAGAGTTTTTGCTAAAAGTACAGAAAAAGTATAAGCTTTCATCAAAAAAGCTTTTTGAGCTTACAGAAATTATTGAGTGTATTACTTCCCAGTATGTGGAAAAAATTAATGCTTTAAGCGATTTATTATCGGCTTCCGCTACCCCAAAGCGAATACTTGAGTCAGAGTTTAGGGGATTAAAAAAGCTTTTTGACGCGAGATTAAAAATTCTTAAAGAATTTTTTTATAAGGAAGCTGAGTGTTTTGATGATGTTGGGATTTGTTTTTTTAAGTGTGATAATCGTTTTGCTTCAAAGTTAAGTACAATAATTTCTTCAGAAAATCAATCAAAAACAGTGGTTATTTTTGAACAGCCCGGTGATTTTATTAAGTGTTCTATAAGGCGTCAGGATCACAAAGTTAATTGCGGTGAGCTCGCAAAAGCCGCTATAATGGGTATTTCTAATGCTGGTGGAGGGGGGCATATTCCTGCCGCGGGAGCACAATTTCCTCCAGAGTTTTTTGAGCAGTTCAAAAAGCAGGCGAGAATGTATTTACTCAACAAATCCCCGCTTGGACCTATAAAACAAGTTTATTCAAAGCAGAGTTAATTATTTAAATTAGCTGAAATCAGAGTTTTTTTTATGGATGAAAACATTCCTAATCAACCGATAGTGCAGAAAAAAAAGGAAGAGCTAAAATATCAGGGGCTTAACAGGTCTGCTTCTGGGAAAATCGATATTAATAGTTACTTTGGCGATAAAGGCGCTTTATCAACTCCTCAAAAGAATACTTCTAATTATTCTAAAAGTAGTCAAAATCAAAGTTCTTCACCTCAAAATCAAAATTCTTCTGTTCAAAATATGTCTCAACAAAATCAGGCTTCTTCTCAACAAGATCAGGCTTCTTCTCAACAAAATCAGGCTTCTTCTCAACAAAATCAGGCTTCTTCTCAACAAAATCAAATTTCTTCCGCNAATCAAATTTCTTCCGCTCAAAGCTTTTCTTCCCAGAGTAATCCTGCTCAAAATATTTCTTCCCAGGACGCCCAAAATCAGAAAACAACTTTTTCTTCTGGGTCAGAAAATTCCCGGCCAATTGATTTTCAATCAGTTAATTATCGATTAAATGATTTAATTCAAAAATCCTCTCCAAAAATTAAAGTTAGTTCTGCCAAACAAACTGCTTCTTCTCAACCGGCTTTCCCCACTCAGCAATCCTCTTCTTCGCAGCAAGGTGCTTCTGCTTTAGAATCTCCTTATTTAAAACAGGCTCCAAAAGGACAAGAACTTTTTATTCAATCTCCTATTTTGCGCCAAACTTCTAATCAAGCACAAGCCGATTTTCAAAAGCAATCTTCTTTTTCTCAGCAATTAAATACTTTGTCTTCTTCCCAGAATGTTTATCCAACCTCAAAAAAATCTTCTGTAATTCATTCTGGTGCTGTGTCTAATCAGGAGGATCGATTTTGGGAATCAAGACCTCTTGATACAAAAAAGGCCGTGCAGGGAATATCAAGAGGAATCCTTGTTGTAACTTTCCTTTCTGTTGCTTTGGTTATTCTTTTTGTGGCAGTATATTATGGGGTATTTTTGGCAAAAGATTCTTTTTCACAAGGTTCTGCGCAAAAATCAATAAGTAATTTGAGAGTGTATTTTAATGATATTAATATACCCCAAAGCAATTCGGCTATAGCATTTATTCTTGAGAAAGAAAAAGAGGCGGGTTTTAGTGACGCAGATTATTTTGAAAAAAAGCTTAATTCAATAAATCTTGAAGATAAACCTGATGAGAAGCGTTATGCTTTGTCGATGGTTACAAATATTTCTCCGCTCTCGCTTGCAATTGCAAGGGGGTGGCTGGGAAAGTATGATTCATCAAGCAAAAAGTATTTGCTTGATATTAACCGCCAGAGATTATTAATTATTCTTGATTCTAATGCTATTCAAAAACAGATTTTTAATCAAATTTCTGATGCTAATGATGTAATTGATTCTAACAAAATAAGTGAGTTATTCAGAAGCAATCTTTATGAGTTCTCTCCTCGATTTATTGAAGAATCAAAAATACATGCTGTTGAGTACCTTAATGAATATCTTTCATTTAAACAGGACTCTATCAAAGAAGCGGTTGTAGCAGATGATTTTGTCGCAGCAGCTGTACTCAGCGATCAAGTAGTAGCGATTGTAAATGTTTACGCAGAATGAGTTGTTTAATAATAATGGCATTTTTTAGGACTACTTAGAAACCAGCGGCGCGGCACTTTAGGAAGGTATTTATTTATCCAAACAAATTTATTTCTGATTCCAGGTCTAGTTTTAAATCTGAAGCTTTTTATGTAAAGCTTAATGGTGAAGTGCAAAAAGAGTTGTGTATAAAGTCAATTAGAAAAGCTGGTTCAGAAAACAAATTAGTTGAAGAAATTAAAATTCCTGCTAGCACATTTTATTATTATAAGAATGCGCTTTACCAGTTTCCAACTTCGCGTTTTAAGGCTCTGCTTGATTATTTAGGGTTAAAAGACTCAGACATAAAATTTGAACTTGTTGATGGTAATGATTCACGTAGAGCTGGAGGAAATGAAGTTTATAAAAAGTATGTTTGTGAGGGAAGATTTGATGAAATCCATTCAAAAATGCGGGTTGCATCTTCAAAACGTATGTCAAAATGGCATAGTGAAATGAAACTATTTGACAAAAAAAGATATTGTGAGTTGCAATATTCTAGATTCAAAAAGATAACTGGGTATTTAATAGAAACTACTAGGGCAGTACTTCCGCAGGTAGTTATTAAGGGGCAGTTTTTGGGTTTAGGAGCTTTTTATATGCCCCAATAGCGTTGAGCTATTGGGGTTGGGAAAACCATTCGAGGTGGTTTCCCATATGACAATTTATCCTGCTGTGAGTA
>JAPLVQ010000025.1:2805-3174 GCA_026397035.1 Candidatus Iainarchaeum sp. | reverse complement strand
TAAATATATGCAAGTTCTTTTTTTACGTTTTCTTTTTTTAATAATTTATAAGCATGACATAAGGCAAGCAACTGGCTTATTGCCCTTTTAGAAAGATCATTATCAAGCTCGCCTATAAGTTTAAACGCAAGTTGGAGCTGCAAATTCGGGGTATAAAACATAATGCCGTCTTTTTTGTTTTTGCACATCCTAAAGCTTGATTTGTGGTGAAAGTACTCCGGAGGAATTGGTATTGGTCCATTACAGTGCTCTTTTTTTGTGAGGGCATTATCAATATATTTTACCGGATTCCCCAGAGCGATTATATCAAGGTCTGTGTGCTTCCATTTTTTATTTGTGTTGAGCTCTATCGCCCAACTTCCAGCAATA
>JAPLVQ010000025.1:0-2730 GCA_026397035.1 Candidatus Iainarchaeum sp. | reverse complement strand
TTTACCCCCAGTTTTCTGCGGGAAAAAAGTAACGACACTCCTAACCAGAGAATAACTCCCAAGCAGTGTGTGGTGCATAAGTTATTCCAATTCCTCAGTTCACATTTGAAATACTTTTCTCATTTTTGTATATCTTTTCTTCCAAAAACTCATTAAATCCCCTGGCATAAGAATCACCTAATAAACATTCATTTAGGTTATTGTATTTTATCCTTTTCGGTGCAGTCTCCACCGAGTACCACCCAACCAACTCCTGATTATTATACATGGACCAAATCGAGTTGCAAAAAATTATTATTGTGCGGGCAGATGCCCATTGATTTGTCGCATATGGGGGGTTTATTTATCTTGCCATCGTTTTTAGAACTAGTATTGCTACTATAAACACAAGTGCTATTCCTACCATGAAGTATGGGTTTATTTGCGGGCTTTTTGAATCCGCGTCAAAGAACCTCATTATTCCTATTGCTGAGCTCGGTCCTCCGCCTACTCCATCTTCAGGTCTTGATTTTACAAACTTTACCATTACATCACCATTTTTATATAAGTGTCTCATTATTGTATTAGGTATTTATTTGCGTGCAAGGTTTAAAAAAGTAGGTTTTGAGTTTGATATTAACAAAAATTAAGTTTTGAATTTGATATTGGCGAAAATTAGGTTTTGAGTTTAGTAGTAATAAAAGTTAATTAATGAGTTTATTGGTGATATTTAATGGATTCGGGTCAGTTTGATTTGGCATTAAAAGTAATTGGAATTGTTATTCTTGTTCTTGCGGTTCTTTTTGTTCTTACTTGGTCGGGTGTTGTTAAGTGCAAAGATATTTCTCCTTATTGGTGTGAAGCGTATGATCTTGTTGCTGGGGGTCCGCGTGTTTTAATAGTTCATGGAGACGCTGGTCTGGGTTCTCCTGATAAATTAAAACTTTATTTGCAGGATCCGCGTTATGTGGGAGCGACTACTGTTGATATCCAGCATATTGACCAGATTTCGCTTGGGAATTTAAAAAAGTACAAGCTTGTGATTGTTGAACAGGCTCGAAAGCTTTCGGCTGACCAGCTTTTCATGTTTATGGAGTATGTGAATAAGAATGGAGGGCGTTTAGTATGGGTCGGGGATGCTGGTGTTGAAGCAGGGGATGGCGAGTCTCGTCAATATTATGATACGGTGTGTAATCGTAATACAGTTGGAATAAGAACTACTCCTCCTGATGCTTTTGGTACTGCTCCAGAGACTGTTGATTGTAATGACAAAGTATTAAAGATGTCTGATAATCCCTGGTTTAGAATTAAAGAGAATGATGTCGAATATCGTTTGATTAATTTTGACGAATTTTTGGGAATAAAATATTTGGATACCTTTTGTAATGAAGTTAATTGTGCCGAGAATTTTTACACTGTGGGAACGCTTGAATCTGAATCTACAGGGAATCATCCATTGATTTTTGGTACTTCCCCGACACTTGCTTTCAAAATAAAACTAGGAAGAGATTTTGCGCTCGTAAAACAAATCCCTGATTCCGCGGGGAGTAATATTGTGCTTTCACTTAATCAGGGGGGTCTTACTCAAGGATCAAAGTTTGCAATTCCCCGAAATATTCCTTTTATAGTGACTTCTTCAATTGGTCTAGGCGAGAGGGTTGCATATTATGCTTATCCCCCTGAATGGTTTCTTGAGGACAATAATTACTTTTATTACATAAAGAATTTGTATACTGGAATGCTTGGAAGGTAAAGTAAAAACCTTTTTTTTTAGTTTTACATTTTTGATTTTTTTTTAAACAACTTCTTTTATTTGGTATAATAGTTTTTTTAAGTATTGGAAAAGTTAAGTATATTAATCACTTTCTCCTTTATTCCGCTTGGTTTTGCTTGGGCGAAACTATTAAAAACAGGGAAAAGCAATAATACTTAGTTGTTTTGCCAAAGAAAGCAAGGATTGTTTTGTTTGATTGGCAGAGTATTTTTGTATTGATGGAGGGTTTGTAATGTATGATGAGGGTGCAGCTGGCGGGGGTGGAGGTTCTGCTCTTGGCGGAGTAAAGCGGATGAACCTTGAAGGGCTTATTCCTTTGATCCTTTTGGTAATTATTGGTGTTGCGGGTTTGAATTACATTGATATAATCGATGTTCCTATTTTGCCCAAAGATCCTCAAAGGGTTCATGTAATGTTTATTGGAGAACCTTCTTTAGGGGAGAAAGTTGTTTTAGATAATCTGTTTTCATTTTTGACTTACAGAGTAAGAGCGGCTGATTCTTTTGGTAATGCTGCTTCAGAAGAGCTTAATCAATATGATATAGTATTCCTTGACCAGAGTAATACTGCGAATAAGAGTGTTACGGTGGCTTTAGGAGAAGCAATTCAGAAGTATGTTAGTAAAGGCGGTAAGCTTGTTGTGGTAATGAATTCTGGAATTTATCAGAGTGTAGGTTTTCAGGGTTTAACAGCAGCTGATGTTGTAGGCTGGAAAGCGACTTTCGGGAAAATAATTCCTGCTGAGTGTGTTCCTGGATATAATGGAGTACCTTCTTGCAGGGAGGGTAGTGAAATTAGTGTTGTTGGCAGAATCTGGCAGCAGGACTTTGAACATCCTATAATGCAGGGTATTGAAGTTGCTCCTCCAATGGGAGACGCTCCGGTTGCGTTAAGAACACTTGCGGTTCAGGCAGATGAGGGTGCTAGAACAATTGCTTATATTAAAGCAGAGAATACGCCTCAGTCTTATCCGGCAA
>JAPLVQ010000114.1 GCA_026397035.1 Candidatus Iainarchaeum sp. | reverse complement strand
AGCTCAACACAAACCGCGTGTTGAGCAAATAAATTCAACCAAATAGTTTTCCGAGAAAAAAATCAATCCAAAAGAACACTTAGAAAAAGAAAAAACAATCAAACAAAATTCAAGCCTTTATAATACTTGCGGAAGTTCTGGGTGGTCAAAATCAGCAAACAAAATGTGTTTTTTTTTCTTTGTCATAATGGAAAACCAGAACAAAGCTTTTGTCAATATGCACTCGTTTTAGGTTTTGTTTTGGTGATTTTAGATTTTTATAATGCTCAATTGTGAATTCATCCGAATTGATTATTTGATGTATTTTCTTATGTAGAATTTCAGCGCGTTTTGGTTCCTTTTTTACCAACTTTTTGATAATTTCTTTAAGTTCTTCTGAAATTGTGAAATCCAAAACCATTATTCCCCCAGCAAAAGGGTTACTCTTTTTTGAACAATTTGTCCAGTTCTTCTAAAGACATATTCTGGTAGCCGTATTTCTTATAATGGTTCTCAACAATTTTTTCAACCTTCTCGACATACTCATCTTTTGCATCCAAATCAGTTTCTTCCTGTCCATAAGTGTGTATGAACTTGTTTAATGCCTCACTTTTGTCCTTTAGGCTGTATTTTGCCTTAACCACATTAATTACTTTATTAGAATATTCATCCAAAAGGACTCTTGCTATTGTCATAGTACCACCAAAGTAACTCTGTGTTACCTTCATGTGTATTGGGTGTGCATGTTAATATAAATATTGCTTTTTGGAAAAAAGCATTTCCTAAAGAAATCAATTCTTTGTTTGTTGGGAATCAATTCTTTACTTGTCAATCCATTTTAGTGCTGGTGTAATTTCAAATGTAGCGAATGCTTAAATAAAGAAAACATATTTATTGTGTGGTGAGTAATTTAAGGCACACTTAAAGCGTATTAGGGCTAGTGGAATTCATTCTATGGGCGAAGCAATTCTTGGGCATATGCACGCCAGAAATATAGAAAGAGTTTCTCTAAAAGCTAGACGTCTTTTTACCAAATCTCTTATTGATTTGAAACGGAATAATGCCGATTATGATTTTGGACCTGTTCAATTAAGAGCACTTGACGCTTTGATTAACCAATCCCGCAGAGCCAGAACCTTTGAGGATATTGCAAAAATTCATAGGACAACGTGTTTACTTGGGCTTGATAAGCATTAAAAAAGTAAAATAAAATATGTTGGATAAAGAAACAAAATATTCTTTTGATCCATTATTTCTTTCACCCAGCAAATTTTTTGATTACAAAAGTGTTCTTTTCCCTTCCTTGTTCTTTAGCTAGCGAGCAAAGCTGGTCAGCAGCAACAAGCGCCTTTTGGACCGGATCCCCCTTCTTGAGTTCTAGTATTCCCGCGCTGTAATTCATTTGAAGTCCTTTATTTTTTGCAGTTTTGTAAAGTTTCTCATTTTTTAGTAATTTTTGTTTTGGTTATTATTCCGATTGCTGCTGCAAGAATTATTAGAGTTAGTGGGAAATTATTATCTGGTACATTAGTTGGTTGGTCTTTGTCGTCTGTTTTGTTTGTTATAAAAATTTCTTTAGTGCATATTTTGCAGTCAGGTGTGTTGGTTTTGATGCTGGCTAAGATTTGTATGTTTGTTTTTTGTGGTAGGGGGCTGTTTGTTTTTAGGATTGCTGTTGTGGGGTTTTTAGTGCAGGGCATTTGTGGGGGGTCGTTATTAATTATAGTGTGTGTTTTGGTGTTGGTGATTGTTAATTGCGCTTGTAAATCTTGAGTACACTGTAACGTTACTTGCATGCTATTATTATCAATTATGTTTGCTTGTAAATCAATTATTGAATTTAAGATAGTAGTGTTGGGGGTTGTTGTTGTGCTGTAAACATTAATATCCATATGGTCGTTGTCTGTTTGTGTTGTTGTGCTGGTGTTGTCGGTTACTGTTAGTGTAATTGTTCGGATTCCGGGTGTTGTGCATTTGAAGTTTGGTTTTTGTGCGTGAATATTGTCTATACTGCAAGTAATATCGGGAGTGGATAGGCTCCAAGTATATGTGAAGGGAGTTGTTCCTCCAGTAGCGCTTCCATCCAGTTGAGCGTAAGTATCAATCAGAATGTTCTTGTCTGGTCCTGCGTTAGCGTCAAGTAAAGAAGTTGAAGGGGTATTAAATGTAATAAGGGTGTCATCAGTTTTTGTTTGTGGTATTGTGTTTGAATCTGTTGCGGTGAGTCGTAAAGTCCTTATTCCTGTCGTGGAACAAGTAAACAAAGGTTTGAGTAAGTGAATATTATCAATCGAACAGCTACCATCAGGAGTGATTAAATTCCAAGTATAATTATAAGGTAAGGTTCCGCCGTTTACATTCCCGTCAAGCGTTACTTGTTGTGTAACAAAAGTTGTTTTATCAGGGCCGGCGTTTACGTCAATTCTTACAAAAATATTTGCGCTGCAATTTGCTTTTTCAGCGTTTTTTGTGATGTTTGCGTCAAGTATTCCGCTTAGTTGGTTATTTATGCAAGTGATTTTGCATTGAGTGGCATTGCAATCTGTGGTAGTTGGTATAGTTCCAGAACATAGTGCTGATATATTTGTTGCTGTGGGGGTTATGGAGAAGTTTGAGAATTTTATGTTAAAATCATAATTTGTTCCTCTGTTAATGGTTGCGTTTGCGGGGGTGATGGTGCATGTTGGGTTTGTTGTTACTTTAATAATTATGTTAGCGTCATTAGTTAATCCGCTGTCATCAGTTACTCTTATTCTACATTTTGCATTACCGACAGTGTTTGTTACTGGCGTGTAAACAAGGTTTTTTCCGTTAATACTGCAATTTATTTGGTTTGCGTCTTGTGAAATTATTGAATATGTTGCTGTTTGTGGGTTTTCGTCAATAACATATTTATCTAGTAACTCTGTTGCTGTTGGGGAGTTCATTGTTGCCAAGAGATTAAAATCATAAAACACTGGAGTATTGTTTGGTGGGCTTGAACCGCAAATAATACTTGCTTTGAATTTGTTTTGGGGAATTTTTGTAAGGTCTTTTGAAACGATCCATTTCATTGTATTTATTGAAGTTGATGCGCCATTTGTTAATGCTGGAATGTTTGTTGTGAAAAAAGGTTGCATTACATTATCAACTGTTTTCCATCCTGTAAAAGTGGTTTTTAGTATTTCATAGTTTGGATTGTCATATGAAATCATCCAGTTAGAATCAGTTGGTACTGAAGCAACTGCTGTTTTATGACAGAATGCGCCTATGTTAATATCAGCACTGATTAAAGGATGCCAAATAACATCCCCATTAGCGTCTTTGCAGGAAATTTTATTCATTGAAAACCACATATAGCTCGGGTCAATTGTTGTAGAAGTGGTTCCAAGTTTTTGCCAAACACCAAGAGGACCAGTAATCAAAATTATTGCACTCGGGTCACCCATAAACATTCTCCCGCTATTGTTTGTAATACTCAAATTCGCGGAAAGAAAACCGTTAGAGGAATTCAAACCATAACTCAAATCATTTATTAAAACATTCAAATCAGAACACAACGCAACAGAATTCACATCAACAATAGTATTTTTTAAATCAGTGCGGAGAAAGCAGGCGTTGTCGCCTACCACAAGCTGGATATTTTTATCCCCGTCTGAAGGGCACGTAAAAGTGGGGTTTTGAATATTAGCATCCGAAAAAGTACAATCAGGACTAGTAGTTGCCCAACGAAATTTGTAAGGCGGTATTCCCCCGCTTGGCGAACCATTCAATTGAATAGCACTATTTTTCATGCCCTTATAAGGACCTCCGGGATTTGCATTTAAATCACACCAAGAACCTTGTGTCCCAGGAGGAATTTGTTCTGCAATAAAATTTAAATCTGTTTCAATATATGTTCCTGATGCTCTTTCTATTTCAATCCAGTATATTGTTCCTGGAGAAGTATTTGTGAGCACGACGGTGCTATTACGATCATCTGGCGCGCAATTATCATCAAAACCAACAGGAACAAGACTTAGAAGATCTGTTCCTGGACCAGTATAAACATATAAACGAGGATCCATGCTACTTGTCACGGTTGTTATCTTAAACGGACCAGTATTCCAATCCTGAAAACCAAACCAATACCCCCCATCTCCGCCGCCTGGATAATGCCCGCAAAAAAATACTGGCATGTCTGGAGGATAGTGGCCTCCACCGCAACTTGATGGAAACAAGGAACAAGTTGAGGGGTGATCAACAGGGTATGCATTAGCATTTGTTAAAAGCGCGGCAAAAGAAACCGCAAGAATAAAAAAGCTTAAATATTTTATTAATTTTTTCATAATAATCTTTTCCAAAACCAACAACTTCCTCTAAGTTAGAACTTTTTTTCTTGGCTGCGAAAACACTCCTTTTTAATATATTAATTAAGAAGTAATGGCTTTTCGCATATTTATTCTATTCGGTGGGGTGGGTTATGCATTTTCAAGACCTTTTGGAAGTGTTTTTAATTAATTTAGCGAAAATTCTTAATCTTTTTTTATAACTTTAACATCGGTAAGTTTAACATTGATAATTTTAACTGTACCCAATAAAGAGTATTTTATTGCGGGGTTGTTATTCTAAATTCACAATTTTGGTTTAATCCTTCTTTGCTCCCCGACTTTCGCAAGAAATTCTTTGAACCTCTTCATTGATTCAGCATGATTAGCCGCCCTTTTTTCCAATTCTTTTCTCCCCGCAAGTTTTGCCCTTTCTATACTTACCCTCTCCCAGGCCTGGGAAAATTTCATAATATTTATTCCCTTGCTTTTCAATGCATTATTTAAAATAATTTTTATTGTGCCAATCGATCCGTCACTCCAGCCTTATGCAGCCCATGATAACACTGCACAAGCGCCTTTTCATTAGGTTTTAATTTTGAAACATTTCTGCTAAACGCTTCCAAGGGACCAATATTTTCAGGATCTTTTGGCAAAGGAATAAATTGTATTCCTCTTTCAATAAGTTTTTGCTCAATCTCCTGCTTGTGCTCCGAATAACCCTTATCAAGCACTTCCCCCATGAAAATCATGAAAACCTGCTTAACTCCCTTTCTTACAATTAGGTCCATACTTTCAGGCTCATTCAAATCAAGAAGCCTTCTTCCGGAAATAATGAATTTAGTTCCTGCAATCTCTTTCAATCCTTCATGCATAAATAGAATAGCCCCTTGCCTGATTTAATTCTATTCTTTTGTACTACTTAAAAATTGCTGCTCTTTTTTTTCTATTCTCTTTATTCAAACCCTTGGTATTATCAAGTTGGGTTTTGGTGCCTGTTAATTTAAGGCTCTTTTTGAAAAACCCACCTCACTCCGACCCTCCCGCGCAAATAGCGGTACTTCAAAAACCTGACGGGTTTTTTTGATTAAGTGATTCATAAGATAAAAAAGTTTGCCAGTTTTTAGCAAGTAGTTTTGTTTTCCATTTTGAGGTGAGGGAAATTTTTACCGTTACAAATAGTCAAATCCCATATTGCAGAGTCCCACGTTGACATAGGTCCGTTTGAATCATAATAAAACCAACTTTTGTCGGTCTTCTTTGTGCAGCCATCATTTAGTTTAACTGTGTTACGGTTTTCATAACAAGCACCTCCACAGCTAGGGGAAACATAATACCAATAACTTCCTGTTACAAAAGCAGTATAATATACAGTCGCAACTAACCCATTGCAGTATCCACTAAGCGATTTGACAACACCAGTAGCGAAAGAATTAACTACACTTCCATCTTCTTGGTTTCCAATTAACCCTCCTGCAGCTTGGTAAGTTTCAACTGTTCCTGTAGCGTATGAGTTACTTACTACACTGCCGCGGCTTACTCCAATTAAGCCTCCTGCAGAGGAAATATTGGATGGTGGGTAAAGGTTACTAGCTTTTACATTCCCTGTTGCGTAAGTGTTACTTATTGGGGAAGAAGAATCATTTCTTCCAATTAATCCTCCAATAAAGCTAGTTAATCCATTGACATCTCCTGTTGCATAAGAACTGCTTATCCTGCTGTTTGTATTTGCTCCTATTAATCCTCCTATTCCTCCATAGGTAATATTGTTAATGCTAAATCCCCTGTCTAAGCCGCTAACTCTTCCAGTAGCGAAAGAATTGGTGACAGTGGTATCAATGTTGGATCCGATTAGTCCGCCAGTATATATTATTCCCGAAACGTTTCCGCTTGCGGAACAATAATCTACAATGCCTTTATTTACTCCAATTAATCCCCCAATATTTCGATATCCTGTGACAGTCGAACTAGATGAGGAGTTGGTTATTGTTGCTCCAGTATTACTTAATCCAACTAATCCTCCAATAGTATTACCATCAGAGGAAAAAAAGGTGCCATTAGGGTTTCCGGTGACACTTCCCGAAACTTTTGTGTTGCTTATTGTTGATGCTCCGGTTAAGTATCCAGTTATTCCTCCAAGGTACTGAAATCCAGTTATTGAAGTATTTGCTAGAGTAATATTTTTTACTGTCCCTCCAGATACAACCCCAAATAATCCCAAGTATGAACTAGCTGGGCTGTTTATTGTTAAATTGCTTATTGTGTTTCCGGCTCCATCAAGTGTTCCAGTGAATGGAATAGTTATATTTCCAATTGGGGTAAATGTTACTCCTGTCAAATCAACATTATCAAAAAGCATGTAACTCGCGCTTAAGTTACTTGATATTCCTTGAAGTCCAGCAGTAGTTAGTATTAGTTGAGTAGTGGTGGAAGTTGCTGAGTTAGTAAAAGTGTTTGGATTAGTTATTGTTTGAGGAGTGTAGATTGAGGTAGTTGGGTTGCAAGTTATACTTGTTGGAATATCCATAGTTTTTGCTTCTCCTCCTTGGGTATAATTTATGGTGAATGTGCATGATTTAGTAGTTTCTTGTGCTGTGCATTGGCAGGAAGTCCCTGTTGAAAGAAGTGCAAAATTCACTGGAGTTTCAGGAGTAATTGTTAAGGGAGTGTAATTGTTTTCAATATCCCCTGTTTCAATGGATGATACTATGATTGTGTCTTTTCAAAACTAACATGTCCTTGCCTGAAGTAGAGTAACCTTCTGCGCTTTCAAGAAATAGGGTAGTAGGAGGAATGTCATGGCTAGTAATTGTTGCTGGGTTAAAGCTTGATGTTATTGGATTACAGGTTATGTCTTTAGTAAAATCAGTGCTTTTTGCTGTGCCTGCAATGTCGTAATTTATTTTGAATGTGCATGGTTTGATAGTGTCTTGTGCTGTACACTGGCAGGATGTTCCAGTTGAAATGACTGAAAGGTTGATTGAATTTCCTGGATTAATTGTTACTGTAGGAGTATAAGTGCTTTCGGTTTGGTCTATTCTAATATTTGCAATTGTGGCTAAATCTGTTCCTTCGGTCTTTAAATTTATAAAAACGTCATCCGAACTGCTTGAGCCTTCCGCGCTTTCAAGAAGTAATGTGGTAGGAGGGATAACTACTGGGTAAACCGTGTCTACAGGAGGGGTATATCCTCCTCCGGTGCTGGGGTTGCATGTTATGGTTCTTTCTATATTGCTGGTTTGTATTGTGGTTCCGCTGTAATATCTTATTGCAAATATACAGGTTTTAGTGGTTTCTTGGGCCGTGCATTGGCATGAAGTTCCACTTGTGGGTACTGCAAAACTGGCTGAATTTCCCGAAGTGATTGTTAAAGGAATGTATATGCTTGTGGTTCCACTACTTGTTGTTGTTCCAAGAGTTGTTATTGTAATTGCGTTTTCTCCATCGTTTTTTACACGCACAAAAGTGTTTTCTGAATCAGGAGTACTTTGTGCGTCCTCAAGGAATATGATCGGACTCGGATTTTTTACTTCTTTTAAGAGTTTTGAAAAATCACTTGACTGACCGCTTACTGCGCTAACGTTTTGTTCTGTTCCTTGGTTAGTAGTTCCCATCATGGCTAAAACAACAACCGCAACTATTACTATCGCCGCACCCAGCATCAACAAATACTCCAAAGAGCCTTGTCCTTTCTTTCCTTCTAATTCTTGTGCCTGATAAATCATTAAACTCATTTAGTAACCCGCTAAGTACAATGCGAAAATACTATATAAATCTATTTGTAATGCTTTGTAAAATTATTTAAGCGGTTTTTTAATTTAGTTAAATTTTTTTTTATTCTTCCTTTGTTGCCTTGCTAAAATAAGTTTTTGTTTTCGTTCTAAAAGCTCTTTTAATTCATAGTCATTTAAGTTATCCATTCCTGAAAAGATTCTTGCTCTGGTTTTTCCTCTCTTAATTATTGCCGGACCCCCTTCTACTAAAGGTCCATAAGGGGTTGACTCAATATTGTCAAAAAACCGGTTCTTTCTCTTAAAAGCATCTTCCCCATATTTTAACAAAATAGGTTTTTTTGGGGGCATAAATATCTTTCCAATACTATTTTTTTACTAATACTTTTTTATCAATAATAAACTTTTTCGCGTTGTTTTTGTTTCTTCAAATACTCTATTTTTTCAAATACTTTATTTGCTCAGATAATATTATGGACAAAGTTGTTATTAAGTAAATTGTTTTTTTTTCAAATGCGAATCACTTTCTATTAAAAAATTCTTCAATTTCACAAGCAGGTTCATTTGTTTGTTTTGCCGTAAAATCTTTCGGGTAGAATCGTTTGTACCTTTCTTCACTAAACCTCTGGTCTAAAAACACGCAAACCCCTTTATCCGTTTCTGTTCTAATTACCCTCCCTGCCGCCTGCATCGCTTTATTTATTGCCGGAGCATTATACGCATAATCCCATCCTTTCCGAAACTTCTGCTCGCAATAATTAATGAGCGCGCTGGAATAAATATTCATTTTGGCAAAAGGGAT
>JAPLVQ010000128.1 GCA_026397035.1 Candidatus Iainarchaeum sp. | reverse complement strand
TAACCCCGTTTGGCAACTCAGCAAAAATTGACTGTCCAAAAGAACACATCGGAAAAAAGGCTTACGTCATAATACTAAAAAAATAAGTCTTTTCCCACAAAAAACCCAAAAATTCATCAATTTATACGCAAAGCCTATTCAGCACAAAAAAACGCCAAGGGAACCTCTTTTTGAGCAAGGAATGCTTAAAAATACTTGGAACTCTTTTATTATTAGATAATCATGACTGATTTAGAAAGAGTAAAAACCGGTATTCCCGGTCTTGATTCAATAATATCTGGCGGGATTCCGCGGGATAATCTTGTCGTTATTAGCGGTGACCCTGGTTCAGGAAAAACTATTCTTTGCATGGAATTTATTTATGAGGGTGTAACAAAATTTAATGAACCTGGAGTTTTTGTTTCTCTTGAAGAAAGCAAGGAAGAGATAATTAAGATAGCTGATCTTTTTGGCTGGGATTTTGAGACTCTTATTAAAGAAAAAAAGATTGAGATTGTTACGATAGATTTATATGATTTTGACCAGTTAAAAGATATTATAGAGGATACTATATCAAGAGTTAAAGCTAAACGAATTGTTATTGATCCGGGAGTAATTTTTCGGCTTTATTTTAGTAAGGAGCTTGAGGCAAGAAAAAAAATTCTTGAACTTGGAAGAATGTTAAAAGAAAGCGGGTGTACTTCTATTATAACTAATGAAAGCAGCAGTAATACTAATGATCTTTTCGGACTTGAAGAATATGTGGCTGATGGAGTAATAATAATGTTTCATAAAAGGATTAAAGAGAAGTTTGAAAGGAGTATTGCTGTAATTAAAATGAGGGGAACAAAGATAAGCGAGAAGACCCATCCTTTGGTAATCACAAAGAGCGGGCTTGATGTTTTGTCAAAGCAGGAAATGTATGGTTGATTTTATGGCTAAAACACAAAATATGGCTAAAACAAAAAAAGTTGAGGATAAGGTAATTACACTTGAACCTAAAGCGCCTATTGATTTAGATAATATTGTACTTGATTTGTTGAGTCCTGACAGGGTAATTGACTTAAAGATTAAGAGTGTATTTGAAGTACTTCCGCAAACGTTTGTAATAATATTAATTCTTCCAAGAACCCAGCAGGAACAAAGGGATATGCGTTTAATGAAGTATTTCCTTGACAAAGGCCTTAAAGGTATTTATATCTCGCTAAACAAAAGTTCTAATGAATTAACTCAGGAAATGAAGCGTAAGGGTGTTGACTCTTCAAAGATATTTTTTATTGATGCTATTACTAGCATGATTGACGGCAAAAAAGCAATTGGGGAGAATTTTTCTTATCTTGAGAGTCCAAATAATCTTGTAGAATTAAGCGTTGAACTGGATCATGCTATTGAATCTTTAGGGGATGCGAAGGGATTTGTGATTTTGGATTCTATAACGACTCTTGTAATGTACAATAAAGATGTTGCTGTTGAGAAATTCTTGCATTCTCTTACACAAAAAATAAGGGATCATGAGTTGAAAGGGATTTTGTTTGCCGCGGAGTCAACAAACAACGATATTTTGGATACGTTATCCCAGTTCTGTGATGACACAAAGAATCTCTAATAATTGAAAAAAGCTTAATTTCTTGTTATTGTCAATTTCCTGAAGTTGTTTATACATCATTCATTTCTTTTCTTACCATCCATTCGAAACTATCTTTTTTTGTAATTCATTAATCATTTTTTCCATTTCATCTGTTTTCTTGTTTTTTTAATTGAAAAGTCTTCTAGTTTTCTTTTTATGAAAAACCCAACTATAAATAACACTAACATTGCAATCAAAATAATCCAAACTATATTATCCATTATGTTTAGGTAAAGCTCTTCAGGCAGTACCCACTGGGGGGTATTTTCTTCTGGTGCAACTAGTTTTGGTTTAAGGGCTTGATTATTTGAGTTTGAAAAAGGAACGCAATTACTTGTATTCAAAGCACATTGCCCTGTACACGAGATTTCTCCTGAAGCGTTTCCAAGTGACTCACAGGTACTCCCATTCATATTTTGTCCATCACACTGCTCTCCTGTTTGAATTATTCCATCCCCGCAAACAGCATTACTTTGCTGTTCTTGATTTTCATCTATTAAAGAAGAACTTATACAAGCTGATTCATCAATCTTACAAAAAGCATTGCATTTTAGTTCTCCACTGGTATAACCTTTATCCAAATCTTCACAACCCCCTATTCGGAATATTTTTCCATCGCACTGTTCGCCCCCATCTATTTGCCCGTTCCCGCAGTGTGCGTGAACAAACCCCAAAACAAAAATAAGCATTACGAAAATGAAAAGCCCTTTTAACTTGAAGAGTTCTTTTGAATTGAATTCAAGCATGGTAGCTGTTTGTTTTTCAAGTATTTTAAGTTATGCAATTTAAATCCTTACTAAAAGATTTCGTCGAAAAAGATAATAAAAAGAATAATAGAATCAAAAGAATCCAATCCTGATACGCCAACATTCTACATTCTTAGAGTATATGCACTTGGCGAAGAAATCGAAATTAGAAAAAGTACTTTTTTTACAAAGCGGAATCGGATAAAAAAAGAGTTAGAAGCTCAAACAAGTGTTAAGATTGAAAAATTATTTAAGTGGGATTGGTTTTAATGAAAAGCAAGTTAGAAAAAATCGAACCCGCAAACTACAAACCAAAAACACTACAAAGACTAAGAATAGGTAAATGAACATTTTTTCTTCTTAATCTTTCCCTCATTTCTTGCATTAACCCGTTTCAATGTTGGTAGTACCGTGCCGCGTAGGATTTCGTTAATGGTGAAAGGCAAATCATAAGTTGCCCATGCGGATTCAATTACGCAACCCAAATTGCATGTTTTGCATGCAGAATACTTTTCATAAACTTCTTGAGTGCTTTTTTGATTCCAAACATCTTTCAGCCCGTTTTTTCGCAAATTGATTTTTTTAGTTCCAAGAAGAAGACATGGGGTTACTAAGTAACCTTCATGATCGATTTGAATTGACTTCCACGGATTGCATTTATAATCAAAACTTCCTGCCTGACTTATAAAACGAGTACTGTTTGCAATAGGATAATTTTTCTTATGGTCAAGAATTACTTGCTTGTAGAACTTTATTTGATTTTCATTGGGTTTAAAATATTTAGCCGTTTTGCTTCCTTGGGCATCTAAAAGATTAAAAGAAATACCATCCATTTTTAAATCATCAAAAACCATGTGCAAAATATCGTGGAGTTCATTCGCATTTTTGCTTGATACCGTTACCATTGCGCAAACACTTGTTTTTGCTTTTTGTTTGGCAAGGCTTTCCATAATTTTATGAATATTCTTTTTATTTTTTACTAGCCAATTCACTCCACGTAATTCTTTGTATACTTTTGGCTTTGTACTATCGATTGAAACCCCAAAGAAATCAAAACTCTTTGAGATTTTTTCTAGCCAATCTTTCTTAAAAAGACTCAAATTAGTTACAACCATTGTAACAAGCCCCTTGGACTTTGCATATTCTGCAAGTTCAAACAGGCCTTTATTCAAAAATGGTTCGCCGCCGCTAAAAGTCAGTGAAACTACGCCAAGTGCCCTTATGTCATCAATTATTTTCTTCCATTCTTGGGTTGACGGCTGGTTGCCTTTTTTTGTCTTCCACATATCACAATAATTACAGCGCGAATTACAAATTGATTCAATTGTTATGAAAGCATAAGAAGGATATTTTGCCTTGCGGCTCAAAAAACGATTTTTATTCACTAAATGGTTGCGCATAAAACGCATTCCCTTGTTATTTAACTCCATATATTAATTATTGGACAACCGCATTAAAAAGTGATCAAAAATTAAAATTTCTTTTTGAGTAGTATATATTTGGAATATATATTTCATCGGCTCTTTAGCCCTCAAGAAAATAAATCAGTGCTTAAACTTTACACTCTGGTTTTTTCCAGGCGTATCCCAAAAATAGGCAGCTTTTTTTTCATTTTTACGGCATTTTTCATCCGTTTATAAATTGCCCTTCTTTTTCCCCTTAGATTTATGTTTGCAGCAGTTGATTTTCGCATATTATATATTCTTGCAGCAGTAATTGCGGCGGCTTTTTCAAATTGCACGAGTTTTTTTGTTTGGTTTGTCTTGATTAAAAATTCCCTTATTGAATCAATTGCGTCATTGTATTGTGACAACCTGCTGGCAACAAACTTTTTCATTTCTTTTGCAAGGGGTTTTGTGTGTTCAAAACGCCGAGCTGAAATCGGAACATTAGTTATTTTTATTCCAAGAGTTAGTGCTGCTAATAACCTAACAGGTTCCAAGCCCCAGCCGCCTAGCTTTTGCTTGATTTTGGGATTTGAACTTTCAAAAGTTTTTTTCACATATGCGCGTATTTTTTTAAAAGCTTCTGGCCTTAGTGCAATCATTCCGGAAAAGGTCTGGAACAAATTTGAGTTTTCAAGGAAGGGATTGTTTGGAAATTTATGCGTATCAAAGTTGGGGTTTGCGTAACTCATAAGTCTTGAAACCCATATTTCGTTGAGGTATTGTGGGCGTGGAAAACTTAATATGTTTCTTCCATAATGTTTCCATCCGCCTGTCACTACTTCAGCCTCTCCTCGAAGTAGCGGTCTAATCAAACGGTCGAATTGCCTTGATTCGTTAAAATAATCGTCGCAACTGCTCACCACTGCAAATGCGCCTTTTTTTATCCCTAAACTAAATCCATGTTCCCAAGCGGCATTTGGCCCAAGTCCAAGGGCTGGAATAAGATTTATTTTTTCATGCGTATTCCTGACTGCTTTCACAACTTCTGATCTTAATCCATTTTTAGAGCTATCCTCAATAATAAAAAATGGTTTTACGCCTATTTTTCTCAAAGAAGCTGCAATATTCCTTATCGTTAGGGGTAAAGTTTTTCTAACGTAATCCCTTCCAATAGTTGGTATTACTACAGCTATAGTAGGTTTAGCTTTTGACGCCATAAAATAACTATGTTTAACTTTAATATGGGATAGGGGCTC
>JAPLVQ010000031.1:2273-11752 GCA_026397035.1 Candidatus Iainarchaeum sp. | reverse complement strand
AATCCGGATTATGGATTATCCCAGACAACACAACAATAACAATTGAATTACCCCCGGGAGCAGAAATAAATAATACCGTTGAACCGCTAGCACAAATAACGACTGCAGGATCACGAAAGGCGATTAATTGGCAGGGATACAAAAGCGCAAACAACCTCTCACTCACATACATATTGTGGAAAAAAATCCAGCCAGTGATTGATATTAGCTCTATTACAAATTTCCTATTTAAAACAACGCAAGGAATGCTGCTAATAGTAATTGTATTACTAATACTTGCCGGAGTAATCTGGCAGAGAAAAAAGATAGGATTAGGAATTGAGGAGTTTGTTGAAAAACACTCTCTAATTAAAGAAGAATAAGCAAACCGCTTTTTAGAATCACAAGTTATTTTTTTGAATCGTGATTCATTAATTATTAAAATAATCTCAGGCTAGCAGGAATTTCTTTTCTTATAATCAGCATAACTGAGCCATTCAACCGAAATCATTTTAACTTTCATTCCAAAATCAGCAAGAAAAGGAGAAGGCTTAATGTTAGTAATTGAAACCATCCAGCCACGCTTGGAAGAAAAATCCAAGTGAGCCTGAAGAATCTCGGGCTTCAATAAAAGAGAATACTGCAAAAACGCAGCCTCTTCTCTATCTTTTGCTGAAAACTTGAATGAGGAAAGCTTTACTTCATTAAAAGGAAATTCATGCGAAGAAAAAATAGAAACACTCCTACTATCCGTGCTTACACTCCTTTTTCTTTCACTTCCTGCACCAGAAACCTTTTTTGATTTAACAGACATTATAACACCTTAAAAAAAATTACTTAAAATAATTATTCTCCGAATAAACCTTCTTATATATATTCTCGCCAGCAAGCTTCTTCGCATCCCTTTTGTACTTATAAAAAACATCCTCTTTAGGATTAATTTTTGACCAGTCCTGCCAGCTCAAAGAATACTGTTTCTGAACCTTATCACGATAAAGCTCAGGGATTACATTAAACGCACAAAAAGGAACAATCCTCCCGTCAGGAAGAGCATAATGAATATCACAACGCTCAACACGCTGCTGGTCATAATTATACAAATCCATAAAATGCATCATTCCAATAAAAAGAGTCTTGTAATGAAATTTCCCAAGTGTTTTATAATCATGCAAAACAAGAGCATCATAAAGCAATTTTCCAAGATCAAGAGACTTAGGCATTTTCTTTCTATCAATACAAGAATTAATTTCAAACAAAAGCTTTGCAAGCTCCAAATACTTCATCTGCGATAGTCCCCTTTCTTTCCAGGAAGAAATAACTTTTGAATGATTCTGCAAATATCCAAAAAAGCGTTCCGCATCAAAAAACTCCGGAAGAGGAATAACTTTATTATTATCATCCAAAAATAAGTACGTAGCTTCCCCGCATGCAAAATGAATATTCATTGTATACTGCTCACGGCTTGTAATTGACTCAATAAACTCAGTAATTGAAGAAACACACGGAACTGAAAAAAAGTCCCTCTGCATAATAGCGCGCTTTGACTGTTTCTCAATAAGCTCGGTAGCGCGCGGAATAGTAATACGTTCTTTTTCACGAAGACTCTTAGGCATTCTCCCAACAAAAGAAACAGGCTGGAAATTTACTCCCCTAACCACATCAATGTTATTTAGAGCAAAATTAATTATCGAACCAAGCTCGTGATCATTAATCACTTTAATTAGAGTCGGAACTAGAACTACACCAATCTTTGCCTTACGCAATGCATCAAGAGCACGCGGAACTTCATAATGATTCTTTGGATTAGTCTGGGAAGTAGTACCATCAAAAGACATGTAAATAGTAGTAACCCCTGCATTTTTTAGGCGCAGAGCAAGCTTTGGATTCAACGCAATATTAATCGCATGAGTATTAAGCTGAATATGATCAAAACCCCTCTTTTTTGCGAGCCTAATTATTTCAACAATATCCTTTCTAAGAGTCGGCTCTCCTCCAGTAAATTGAATCGCATTAGGCGGAACAGGCTTCATCGCGCGCAAATTAATCAACATCTCATCAATCTTTTCAAGAGACGGCTCATAAATCGGGTCACCCTCTTTAGCATAGAAAAAACAATACCAGCAGGCAAGATCACACCTATTAGTGACAGCAATATTTGCAAGAGCCGTGTGATTATGATGATTAGTACACAAACCGCAATCATACGGACAATTAGAACCATTATTCTCTGTCGCACAAACATTAAATCTTGAAATACCTACACTATTGTGAGCATACTTTCTTGCGCGATCAAACTCCACAACTGATTCCCAATAAATTTCATCAAACACCCCGTGCGACGGACACTTTCTTTTTAAATAAACTTTTCCTTTTTTTGAATAAACCTTTGCTTCAAGAACCCTCTTACACTCAGGACACAAAGAACGAGTAGAATAAGGAAGCTTACCGCCATAACCACTAAACACTCTGCTCGAAATGGCCTTACGCTTAGATGAAATTACCATACTTTGCCCACAAAGCACACAACAATTCCCAATTAACTATTAAAAAGCTATTCTTTTCAAACCAAAACATGAAATTAATACAAAATAAAACAAAAAAGCTAAATAATATTTTAATAATCACCCAAACAGAGTAGTCTGCTTTTTATGAAGCTTTTCGATTAGAATGTCTTTCTCCATTAGTTTTGCTTCTTTTACAAGCTCGCCAATTGCTTTATTATCGGGCTTTTTTCCAAGCAAAAAAGCAACCTGCGCTTCATCAAAAGAAAAATAACAAACAAGACTCTTCGCAAACTTTTCGCTATTAAAAAGCATTGACAAAAAAGGCAAATCCTTAATCGCTTCATTTCTTGAACAATGCATTTTCTCTCCAATCTTTCCCGCAATTTCTTTTCTTGCTGAACGCTTACCGGAGGAAGAAGAAAGCGAGGAAAGAATAGTTGGAAAAGCAAGCGGAATAAAAGAATTATAATCATGACTCTTTGATAAACCCACTCCGGCTGTAGAAAGAGGAATAAAATATTTTAAAAAGCCCCAGTGCTGGCGAAGCATAATCCTGCCATTAAAAATATCCGCTCTACTCAAAACATTAAAAGCATTTGCAGTATCAAGAGAATCAAACTGGCGGGGAATATTTTCTTCCACCCAAAGAGAAAGCGTGTCAAAAGAAACATCACTAGAATCCACTGAAGAACGAATATCCTTAAGTGATTTACCTTTGAAAACTTTTGACATTACACTGAAAATCTTTTCCTTTCTCTCCCTAAAATAAAGCGCTTTTACTAAATCAAGAGTAATATTCGGCTCAAGTGACTGGGTATCAAGAAGAGCACTACGAAAATCACCAGAACAATTCCTTGCAAGCTCCTTAATTGCCTCATCATCAAATTTAATATTTTCAAGAGTGCAAATTTCCCTCAAACGCCGGGCAATACTTAAGTAATTAATTTTCTTAAACTCCAAAAGCACACAGGAAGAACGAAGAGCAGCCATGGATTTATCAGCATAAACATCATTCGCTGTAAGAATCACGGGATTAGTTGATTCTTTTAAAATAGAAACAATCGCACCAGCACCGCCCCTGTCTTTTGACTGGAGACCATCCACTTCATCAAGAAGAATCAAACGCTTTGAACCGAAAAGAGAAGAATTAGCCGTAGCCGCGCCCACAATCTTTTCTATTGAAACCTTGTCGCGAAGATCTGAAGCATTCATTTCGAATAACTGCCAACCGAAATCCTTTGCAATCAAATACGCTAACGCAGTTTTACCAACACCCGGATTACCATAAAAAAGCAAGGGCTTTTGATTAGCCCCTGACTGCCACGCAGTTGCCCAAGCCCTTACCCTATCAACAATCTCAACATTACCTATAAACTCTTCAAAATCCTTAGGAAAGAACTTATCAGTGAAAAGATTTGAGCTAAGCATAAAGAAAATAAGCTGCAAAAAGATTAAAAGCAAAGCTTGGTTAATGTTTCAATGCTTCCAAATACTGCACGCAAAAAAAGACTCATACAAACTCGACTTGGAAGAAGAAAGCCCTCTTTGACGATTCAATTGCAAAACGCGGCAAAAGAATTAAAAATAACCAAAGCAAAAACTACTGAGGCAGTAGCCCAAATAGAAGGAATAAGAAAAACGATGAAACAAAAACAATTCGTTCGCTTTGAAGAATACCTTGAGGGATTTGGACAAACAGCGTTTATGCACTTTATAAAATCCGGACAATCACCAGCTGCTGCCGAGAAAAATACAAGGGAACTTACCAACATAGTCAGACAAGCCCGTTGGATTAATATGCGCGCAGGAATTGAACGCGCTGCTAAAGAGACCAGAGAAAAGAATAAGCGACGAAAGAATTAAAACAAAATCCTTAAACCAAACCGCTTCAAATTTATTTCTCCACCCTAAGAACATGAATGGTATGATACTCCGGGACTGAAGGCTGATCAATTCCTAAATGAATTACTTTCTCTTCAACTACGCCGTGACTTTCAAATAATTTCTTCCAGCCGTCGGGAGTATTGAAGTTAAATGGAACATTAACCTTATTTTTAGGATCCTTGCTATAATGAATTACTCTATTATAAAAATGATCAAAAAAGCTATTGACTTTTCTCTGTTCCTCTTCCAAAAGAAAAATGTATGAAGAAAGCTTTTCTTTTTCGGTTTTTGAGAGCTCAGCGCCAAAAACACCAAAAACTGATTCAATCACTATTATTCTTCCTCTATTTTTAGCTAGCCTCACACACTCAGAGAAAGAATGCAATGGCGAATTACAATGATGAAAAACTGTAAGGGCCAGGATATTATCAAAAGAAGAATCCTTGATTGGAACTTTAGCATCCTGATTAAATAAAACGAATTTTAATGTAGTTTCATTTATGTGAGAGTGCCTGTACACATCAGCAAGCAGAACATCAAAACTGTCTTTTGACAAAAGCTCACCGACTTTACCATCCCCGCAGCCAAAATCAAGAACTGAACCCTTTTTTAGAAAAGGCTTAATTTGAGAATAAATCAACTCCGCCCTCCTTGAAAATTTTTCAGGAATAATTGAAATTAGCCCTTCTTTTTCTAAAAACGAATTTGCTTTTAATTCATACTCCTCAACTATTGAACTGTTTTTGGCAAACAAAAGGCATTCATCAACAATCGCTGGAATCCTTGAAAAACTAATACCTAAATGTGAAAGAACCGAATACAAAGTAGTTCTGATTGAAGATTCTACTTTTTTATCTGAAAGAATTTCTTTTATAGAGAAAACTTTAACACCAAAAGCATTAAGCATAAGGGAATATTGTCTCTTAAGTTAAAAAAGCTAAGCTTTAAGGAGCAAAAGAAAACATGCAATATATTAGTTAACTAAACTTTCCCATATTTGTGCTTTAAATTATCCAAAACCTTTGAATACAAACTTGAAGGAATTGACTTTCCGGCTTTCGGGGGACATTGGCAATTAAAAGTTCCCGCACGCTTGAAATTCTCTGAATTCTTCCAAATATTTTCAAGAGAAGAATCCCAAATACTGCCAAATTCAGTAACATCATCACCCGGGCAACGAAGCACTTTACCAGTAAGAGTAACATACATTCCGCACGCAATCTGGTTGCACGGCTGAATTCCAGCATAAGCAGATATCCCTTCTTCTTTGATCTGTGAGAATGTTTGAATTCCCTTCTCAATATTAAATTCATAAATTTTTGTATACAATGCAACCAATTCTTTTTCTGCAGGAGTTATTTTACGCCACACATCTTCTTCCCCGCACCTGCCGCTAACCATAGTTGGACAGACAATTGTAAGCAGGTTTCTCACTCGCGCCCATGAATAAATTTCAAAAATTTCAGAATAATTTTCTTTAGTTATAGGATTTGAAGCAAGCAAAAGTCTTGTAGGACTAGCTTTATTAAACCCGGCTTTAACAAGCAGCTCAAGCGCTCTATTACGCTTAAGAGTATAACCTGGTACACCACCAACTATGTGATCCTGAACTTTTGGGTCAAAAGAATTGAAACCAAGCAAAATACTCGCATTAACTTTATTTAGTTCCGCAACTAATTGCTCGCCTGTTGTAATACCTTCATGCCCAAACCATTTAGCAACTTCAGAGTCATCACCAATAACATGTCCTTTTGTAAAAATACAAGGAATCACGTCAAGCTTCTTCAACTCGCGCAAAAAGTCAAGGAATTTTTTATCCTGAAAAGGTTCTCCGGCACCAAGAAATTTTACATCTTTCAAACCCAACTTCTTGGCTTCTCTGACTAAATTTACAATGTCTGAATAACTCATTAATTTGTTTTTACCAGAATCAACTCGGTTATCTTTTCTGAAACAATGAGGACAATTAAGAGAGCACATATTACCAAAATCAATGTCAAGAGTGAGCAACTTGCCTTTGTTTAATTGCAACTCTTCTTTTGAATAACCCCAACCATTAAGTTTGTTGGAAAAAGCACTGGGAAACTTATTTTGGTAAATTATTGGAACAGAAGGATGAATTTTTGCCATTAAAATAACCCAGAAAGTGACAGATATGTAAAAATCAAAGCCTTTAAAAAATCGCTCAAATAGAAATTAATTATGCAAATCGGAATCGTTGGAAAACCCTCTTCTGGGAAGTCAACTTTCTTTGCTTCTGCTACGCTCATTGACGTTGCTATTGCGTCATATCCTTTTACTACAATCGAACCCAATAAGGGAATAGGATTTGTGAGAGTAGAGGATGCAGGGAAATATTTTGGGGTAGTGAGTAACCCTCGCCACGGGTTTTTAGTAAATGATGACCCGAAAAACCCGATAAGGTATGTACCTGTAGAACTAATTGATGTTGCGGGACTTGTACCAGGAGCAAATGAAGGAAAAGGACTCGGAAACAAATTCTTAAATGATTTAAGCCAAGCCGACGCGCTAATCCATGTAGTGGATGCGAGCGGAAGCACGGATTCGGAAGGAAAAGAAGTCCCTGAAGGGAGTCATGATCCAATAGAAGATGTGAAATTCTTGGAAGAAGAAATAGAATTATGGTTTTTAAAAATCATTGAGAACAACTGGGTGAAAACCGCAAGAATGCAGGAAAAAGATTTTGGGAAAAAAGTCGCTCAACTTGCTACTGCACTTGCGGGAGTAAAAATATTACCCTACCACATTGAAAAAGCAATGAGAGAAATGAAAGTCGATGAAAAACTCCTTGGAGAATGGACCCGCGAAGAAAAAAGACTGTTTGCGCACAAATGCAGACTATGGTCAAAACCAATACTAATCGCTGCGAACAAATGCGATTTACCAAGTGGAGAGAAAAATGTGAAAAGAATGAAAGATGCTTTTCCTAATGTGAATATAGTTGCGTGCTCTGCGGCAAGCGAACTATCATTACGAAAAGCTGCTAAGATGAATATACTAAAATATTACCCCGGACAAAAAGACTTCCAAATACTTGGACAGATCACAGATAAACAAAAATTAGGAATTGAGACAATAAAACATAATGTGCTTGAGAAATATGGAAGCACAGGAGTACAGGAATGCCTTGATACTGCGGTTTTTAAATTATTGAAATATTTTCCTGTGTTTCCAGCAGGCACTAAGGGTTTAGTTGATAGTTCGGGCCGGACGCTCGCTGATTGTTTTTTGATGCCCAAAGACTCAAAAGCAATTGATTTTGCTTACACCCTTCACACTGATATGGGCGACGGATTTATCCGCGCAATTGATGTAAAAACAAAACAAGTTATTGGAAGGGACCACCTGCTTAAGTCAGGTGATGCTATCGAGTTAGTTTTTAAGAAACCTTAAACCTGTTCAATGAAAAGCACACCCATTAGTTAATCTGGCACTTCTGTTTATTTTCAAGTCTTTTTTGCTTCTCTTTTTTAGTTAAGTAATTCTCATTAGTTGAAACTTTTGAGCCGCTTATCTGCTCAAGCTCTTTAAGCGCATTACCAGCAATTGACCCGCCTTGATTTGCAACGATCTTGTTTTCAATAAACCCTTGCATGTCTTTTGAACGTGCAATCTTTGTAGTCGATGCTTCTCCAAGCATAGTAAAAATTAATTCTAAATCATTCATGTGATCACGCAAGTTCTGGTTTTTTTCTTTCAAATCCTTAAATCTTTTATATTCGCTTGGGTTCATGCCAAAAGTAGCTTTCGAAATCTCAGCAGTAAGAATTGCAAAATCTTTTTCAACCCCTACATTCCTTTTTTTCCACTCGCTTGTTAGTTCATCCCTAATAGCAATCCCCCTAATCCTTTTCTCAATCCACTCACCAGAATAGCCTTTTGCTTTATATGTTTCGCGAATCCTTTTCTGAGCAAGCTCTGGATCTTCTATTTCCCTCACCCTATCATAACCTACCTTTGCCAGCCACAATTTGAACGGCTCGGCTTTAGGTGAGGGTATGGATTGAATTATTCTAAAAGCCCCTTCGGTGTTAGCACAATTCATTTGTTGCATACCCCCAGAGGTTTGAATTAAAAGGGTACGTACAAATTGTACCCACCCTTTGCTTACTTCCTCATCCCTTTGTCTCATCCTGTTGATATATTGCTTAGTGTCATTGGACTCCGTTAAAGCAAAAACTATGTCCTCAAGAACAAACCACCATTCTTCATTATACCAAACTTTTCGTATCTTACTTCCTTGAAAAACAGATAACGCCTTGCTTTCATCCATAAAGATCACTAACTCAATAACTTTCTTTAATCAGCAGTTTTTAATTATTACGCAAGTGGTTTGCCAGTAGTGGAAAACATAGAAAATAGTTGCCAAGCAGAGTTCGACAATTTGAATATATCCCTTATTTATTCAGATGACGTAAATTACTTCAACTTTCTTCAACAATTTTTTCAACAACCGATGAATTCGGTTTTGCTGAATTTACTGTTGTAACAGTAGTAGAAGTAACTATTGGAGCAGGAGTTGTTTTTGTTGAAACTGTTTCTTCAACAGTAGTTGTTTTTTGCGTACCCTCAACATTTGTATTTTTTGATTCATTTATTATACGCTGAGTAATCTCTTTCATTGCTTTATCCCTATGTTTTAACCTATTCAAAGTGTAAAAATATGCATTAATCATCTGGTCAAGATCAAGTGAACGTTTAAAACCAAGACGAGCAACTTCCTCAAAGTATAATCTCACAATCTTAAAAGCTGCTTCCTCATCATTCATTCAACCACCGCCAAATAATTCGCAACAAAACTTTATTTCACAATTCCCGAACTCTGAACAGATTCAACAAAAGCACCTGCTTTACTGCCTTTCAGCTTAACCCTTACAAGAGAATAAAAATACGCATCAATAATCTCGTCAAGAGTAAGCCTTCTCTTTAAACCAAGACGGGCAACTTCAATAAAATAAGTCTGCATAAGCTTAAACGCAATCTCTTCATCATCAGCAGAAAGGGCATCCTTTAAATCACTCTTTGAAAGAAAATGAGAAGAAACTGAAGATTCTAAAATCGATTTGAACTGGGCGGAATTAAAAGTATTTG
>JAPLVQ010000031.1:1537-2264 GCA_026397035.1 Candidatus Iainarchaeum sp. | reverse complement strand
GGCGAAACAGAACGAGTGCGGGTAATTGTCCGCTTAATCAATTTTGGTTTTGACTTTTTAATAATCAGTTTTGTTTTCCCTTTACTATTTCTTACAACTGTTTTAGTAATAGTTCTAGTATTACCTTTCTTCCCAAGCTTACCGGCTTTAGCCAACTTCCACAAACTAACTGACTGGAGAAACGTTCTACCAATACGCATCTGCGAACCAATAAACTGATTATACGCACTAGCCTTGCGCTTGTTCTTTTCCTGCAAACGCTTATAACTCGCCCACTGCTTAGCCGCTCGGGTAAAATTTAATCCAGCTTTTATTTGCTTTCTTACAAAAAGATTATACTCCGTAACATGACCCCTAGAAGCTTTCTTCTTTTTTAACTTTTCAACCTCGCTTATTAACTTAGCAATATCAACATCCTGCCTGGCATTACTTTTTGTTTCTCTCTTAATTGCCCGCTTAATAACTTTTTTTGACGCAGAAATCTTCTTATCCACTGTTTTCGTCCCAACCATAAAAAACACTAATTACTATAACATAATACTTGCAAAGAAAGTATAAAAACATATTCTTTATATAACCGAAAAAAGTTAATTAGATTTTTCTGTTTTATTGCATACTTAGCATATTTTGCTACTTTTTATTAAAAAAACTAGCCAACACGCCAAAAACTATTTACTATAAAAAAAATCATCCTTTTCTTTTAATAATCCTAGTAGAACCCCTGCCC
>JAPLVQ010000031.1:0-1530 GCA_026397035.1 Candidatus Iainarchaeum sp. | reverse complement strand
CTCTGAAGAAACAAGGCCTTTTGATTCAAGCAACGAAATAGCCTCGCGCAAAGAACGCTCGGAAAAGCTTTTTGAAAGAGAAGAATAAATTAAACCACTATCTATTTCTTGCGCGGAATGGGTGTCCAAGAAATTGAGCACAAGCTTTTCCTGCTCTGAAAGATTTGCAGACACCTCAACCTTCACAGGCTTCTCCTGCAAAAAAGAAGCCCTCACATGCTTCACTAAAACCTTGGCTGAATTCTCCCTCTCCGCTAGACGCCCCGCCTTAAGCAAAACATCAACTGCAATCCGCGCATCCCCGCCAAGCTTAGCCGCATGCGCAGCGCAAAGAGGAATCACATCATCCTCAAGAACAAAATCCAAAAAAGCGTAAGAACTTCTTTCCTTTAAAATCTCTTTCAATTCTGAAGGAGAATACGGCTCAAAAGGAATATTAGACGCCCCTAAAGAACTCCTAATCCTGTCATCCAAATGCGAAAGGAAAAAATTATCATTTGAAATAAAAACTAACCCAAGCGGAAGCTTCCAAAGCTCGTTTAAGCGCGACAAATCATAAAGCAAAGACTTTCTTGCCTCATCCTTCAATAACTGCTCAGCCTCATCAAAAACAATAATAGGAATAACTTTAGTAGAACGCAAAACACTGACAAACCGATTATATACATCCTCAAAACTAATCCCTCTCCCAGCAACCGCATAACCAAGCGAATTAGTAATCTTAGCCATAATCGCCTGCTTATTTGAAAACTCAAAACAATTAATGTACAAACACTTCGCCCTGTCGCTAAATTCTTCAAGCTCATTAAGAACAAATTTAAGTGTAACAGTTTTTCCCGTACCCGGCTTTCCAAAAACAAAAACATTAGTCGGCTTTTTTCCTGTCGTCGCAGGCTTAAGACAAAAAACAAGATCACTAATCTCTTTATCTCTAAACGGCAGACGCTGAGGAACAAACTCCGGATACAAAAAACGCTCATCCTTGAAAACCGGATTAACTTTTCCAGAATCAAAAATATTAGCCATAGACACCACAAATCCAACTACCTAAACTTCAAAAACCAAAAAAATCTAAAAAGAAAACAAAAAACATTAAATGCACCAACCGGCAAAAACACTAAAATTACTAATCAACAAAAACATTAAAAGAATTAAGACTTAACTCATTAAAAAAGATTGCAAAGGAGAGACAAACAACGAAAAAGTATTAAAAACCCTAAAAACAATTAAATTAATGCCAGAAGGGTTGAAAATGCTGACCGAATTTGTAATGGGAATAGTTTTGCCAATAATACAAAACATCAATTACCTTGGCGTAATGCTCTTAATGCTCGCCGAAAGCACGCTCTTACCTATACCAAGCGAAGGCGTACTCCCATTTGCAGGGTATTTAATTGCGCTGGGAAAAATGGAATTCTTCACCACGCTTGCATTTGCCACAATGGGAACAATAATTGGAGCAACAATATCCTACTATATTGGAAAACATATTGGAAAAGCAGCAATAATACACTACGGGAAATACATTAT
>JAPLVQ010000011.1 GCA_026397035.1 Candidatus Iainarchaeum sp. | reverse complement strand
GCTCTTTTGCAACACTCTTTCCGTGCAAAGCCTTCCTAATAATTGCTTTATGCTCTATACTAAGTGCATGATACTCTGGCGAAGTAAGAAGATCTAACTCCCTTTGCCTAATCTCTTCTCTTGTTGGTGGAACCTCTCTCCAGCCCTTAGGAACATCTCGACCAGTTTGCTTTGCTTTTTGAACAAGCCCCGCCAACTTATGAAACTGATTGCCCGATATAATATTTTTGGCGAATTTCTTTCTACTAGATACATTTTGTTTAGGCATTGAAAAAACCAAATAGCAGTATATCTGAATTGTATTCTATGTTGTATAAAAAGACTTCTTTAGGCACCACCGGCAAAACACTTCCAGAATATTTAACAATTTTTACATCTAGCTCTTCAAGTAGTGTTTAAAATATATAGCGGGCTATATTATGAATATGGTTATTCTTAGCGCAGACGCAAGTTCCCAAATACTTAAATGGGCTGACGAAATGGTGAAAAAAGGGTTATACAAAAGCCGAAGCGAACTCGTACGCGAACTCTTTCGACAGCAAATGAAAAAAAAACAAAGCTTATTATGCTTCATTAAGATCCTTCGCCAGCGCTTGGAATGATGAGGACAATAAGTATTAGAAAAGCTATCTTAAAGAAGACAAAAAAGCGCGAAAGAAAGCTTAAGAAAATTCATGCTAACAGAGACGGGAAAAAAATTAAAAAGGTGATTTGTAGTGGAAAAAAAATTAATTCTTAGGTTAACAAAAAACTTTGAAGATTTTGCCAATAAAAAAGACGGGGTTGAATTTTGGTTTGCTAGGGATTTGCAAAGTCTGTTAGGCTATAATAAGTGGGAAAACTTCTCAAAGGTTATTGAAAAAGCCAAGGAATCATGCAAAAATTCAGGTTTTGAAGTAGAGAATCATTTTCCTGACTCCAGGAAAACGATATCCATGCCCAAGGGGGCTACTAAAGAAATAGAAGATTTTATGCTTACTAGATACGCTTGTTATTTGATTGCTCAAAATGGCGATCCGCGAAAAGAAGAAATTGCCTTTGCACAAAGTTATTTTGCTATCCAAACCAGACGGCAAGAATTAGTTGAGCAAAGAATTGCCCTTCAAGAAAGGTTTAATGCAAGAAATAAGTTAATTGCTTCTGAAACAGAATTATCTAAACTTATTTATGAAAGAGGAGTTGATGATAAAGGTTTTGCAAGAATTAGGAGTAAAGGCGATGAGACCTTGTTTGGCGGGAATGACACCTGGCAAATGAAGCAAAAGCTAAGTATTCCTAAAAATCGTCCTCTGGCCGATTTTTTACCAACCGTAACAATCGCTGCCAAAAACTTGGCAACTGAGCTGACTAATTTTAATTTAAAACAAAAAAACCTTAAAGGTGAACTAAATATAACTGACGAGCACGTAAAAAACAATAAAGAGATGAGAAACGTTCTAGCAAAAAACAATATTGTTCCTGAAGACTTACCCCCTGAAGAAGATATAAAAACATTAGAAAGAAGAGTAAAAAAAGGTTTGGAAAACAATTTTAAAGGAAAGTTAAAATGATTTAAAGAAACAAAAATACTAAATTTAAAATATAGAAAAGCAAAAAGGGTATTAACACCCTTTTCGCAATTTAAAACTTTATTTACTTTTTGACCATTTTTATGATTTTCTTTCGCTTCTCGTCATTAATTCCGAATGATTTTTCAATCATGTAATTAACTTCCTCAACAGTGAAAGCTCCCGGACCTTTCTGCATAGCGCTCATGAAACCATCTTCAGTAGTAGCTACTGAAAAACGCGCATCACTCGCTTTCTCTTCAAGATACGTCGGGTCAACCATGACTTTACCCCCAACTTTTACAAAAGTTGTCAAAAGAGGCATTCTCTTTAACTCAATTTTTCCTGAATACTCATGCTTAATGATTTTGTTCTTCTCATCAAGCTTAGGAACTTTAGCACTCATAAAGCACGCAAGACCAGCAATAGACCCAGCATCGAAAAGATTCCCG
>JAPLVQ010000123.1 GCA_026397035.1 Candidatus Iainarchaeum sp. | reverse complement strand
TTAGTAACTCTAAACCCTGCGCAAAGAAGAGCTTCACGAAGCTGCTCGGCTAAAACCACACTACACGTATTTAGTTCAATTGCCGGATACTTTTCAACTCCTGGTTTTTTTGAGAAAAAAACAGAGCCGTCAGTATCGACAAACCCCCTAATAAAATGCCTTAATAAAGACCAGTCTGGCAAAATACAACTTGGAACTTGAATCGAATAAGATTTGTTTTCACCGGCAACAAAACCAAAGTCTTGAATTAACTTGAAACAAAACTGCTTTGAACAAACTTTCATTCTTAACCCGCGCAAACGAACCCCAATCTTTGGTTTCTTACCGCATAAATCAAAAAACAAACCGGCTAAATACGAATAATATAATAAATCATCTTCTGGGTGCCCTGTAAAGCCGACAATATATTTACCACAAGCAAGTGAAACATAACCATCCCTTGAAAGCGCGCCCAAAAACTCTGCTTCCTTTTCTTTAATATTCATCTAAGAAAATGGTTTTGAACAGAATAAAAACAAACTCAGAGTGAATTGCCGACGGGAACTAATGCTTAGTAATAGCAAGCTATTTCATTCTTTTCATTTTTGAAACAGTAACTAGAACCGCACCTTTGCAAGGAAGCCCTTTGTTAGCCGGCAACATTTTTGCTAAAGCATAATACTTTCCTTTAAGAAAGTACTTTGCGGTTCCACTAAACTCAAATCCTGCGCCCTTAAATAAAATAGCTAGAGAAACTTTCTTGCGAGTCTTTATATTTTTTACTGTTTCACGCATGTAATTGTCAGTAATCAAAAACTTGCTGCCACCAGTAACTTTAACACACGCAACATAAATCGTGTGCGGACTTGCCTTGCGCCCCACTGTTGAAAAGGAAAGAATTCCTTTTTCAATCGCCTTTTTTAGTTTTGGAGAAAACTTCATTCAAATCAAATCAGATAAAGCACCGCCTATATTTAAAAGTGACTGTATGCGAGTCATCAACGGGCAAAACAAGCAAAAAGAGTTAAATCTTTTTCTCATAAAATATTGCTTCCCTTTCATCCCCCCAATGTCCTTTTTCTCTGCCGACTTCAGTATAACCAAGTTTCTTAAATAGTTCAATCATTGCTGAGCGCTTTGTGTGGGTTTTTGCAGTAATTACTGAAAACCCAGCATGCTTAATTTGTTTTTCTAAAAATTGAGAAAGTACTTTGCCGATTCCTTTACGCCTAAAGGAAGCATCCACACAGAGAAGCCACCAATAAGCCTCTTTTCCTTCAGGAA
Organism: Candidatus Iainarchaeum sp.; assembly: GCA_026397035.1. GTDB lineage: Archaea > Iainarchaeota > Iainarchaeia > Iainarchaeales > JAAZKV01 > JAAZKV01. The sequence continues at coordinate 3,155 of JAPLVQ010000123.1, read as the reverse complement.
ACCAAATACAGAGACCAACCTTGTTTTCGTTTTCCACAGCGAAATAAATGTGAAAGTTCTTACCTTGCAGCCGCTGCTGAACTTTTTCTTTTGAGTAGCTATGGTCAATAAATTTGCCGCCAAGGCTAACTATATCCCCCAAAGAATCAGACAAAGAAAATTCTTTTATTTCCATAAAATCACTTAATAAAAAAGCGAGCCCGTAGGGAATCGAACCCTAGACACCCAGATTAAGAGTCTGGTGCTCTACCAACTGAGCTACGGGCCCACAACAGTACAGTAATTACCAAATTTTTTAGTAATTACTTCTCTTGTAAGCACAAAGATATATTTAAACTTCTTCAATTAAAAAATTCTGCTAAACTTAGATGCGAAAGATTTTTTATTAAAAAAAACGAGCCTGTAGGGAATCGAACACTAGACAACTGGATTAAAAGTCCAGTGCTCTACCAACTGAGCTACAGGCCCCTTTCTTTTAAAGCGCTGGCTTTGCCATGGCGCCACAATAAGCTTTTAAAAAAAAGCTAACTAGGCACTGCTTTAAAAGAAAATGCGACAAAAAGCATTATAAAGATTGCTAAACAGGTAAGAAAGCATGGTAAAACAAGATATTGTAATAATAAGGTACGGGCACCGAGAGGTAAGGGACTTTCGGGTTACAAGCCATTGCGCATTAGTATCAAGAGCTTTGGGGGCAAGCAAAATTATTATTTGCGGGACGCCGGACGAAACAGTAGAAAAAACAATAAAAGGGGTAAACGCGCGTTGGGGAGGAAAATTTGAAGTAAAATTTAGTGAAGGGTGGTTAAGCACAGTAAAAAAGCTAAAGAAAAAAGGGTACAAAATTGCTCACTTAACAATGTATGGAATACCAATACAAAGAATTGAAAAAGAACTTGAAAAAATAACTAAACTCGCAATAATAATTGGATCACAAAAAGTGGAAAGAGCAGTATATGAAAATGCAGATTACAATATTTCTGTGGCATCACAACCCCACAGCGAAATAGCTGCGCTTGCAATAGTTCTTGACAGAATACAGCAAGGAAAAGAACTTGAAAAAGAGCAAAAAGGGGCAGGACTAAAAGTTGTGCCACAATCAAAGGGCAAAAAAGTAATCGATTTAAAATAGTTTCCTAATCAGAATAAATTATGCCCCAAAAATCCATAACTAATCTAGTGATAGTAAAGGACTTATTAGATATAGTTGGAGGACAGGACGCGGTAATCCTTGTAAAATTGTGTGAAAAAAAGCGAAAAAGGGTAACTGATGAGGAATTATCAAAAAAAATGAAAAAGAAAGTAACTGAAGTACGCGCAACACTAAATAAGTTGCATTATAGGGGAATTGCGTGCTATCAAAAGACAAGAAACCAAAAAACTGGGTGGTATAATTATACTTGGGAAATCAAAAAAGACAGAATTACAGAAATAATTGAAGAACAACAAACAGAAATGCTTGAAAAATTGTACCAGAAAAAGAATTTGGAAGCAGATTATAGTTTTTTTGATTGCGAAAAATGCAATGAAAGAGCGTTATTTGAGATAGCGGCAGAGTATAATTTTATCTGCCCAACTTGTGGGGGAAGCATGACTTCCGCTAATGACCCTAATAGACAAAAAGAGTTAGGAGTAAGAATAAAGAAAATAGAAAAAGAGTTGGAAATATTGGGGATTGGCGAAGGAAAAGCCCAAAAACTTGGACACATTTGCAAGCCATGAAAAATAAAAGAAAAAAGAACAAAAATAACCAAAAAAATCAAAAAATGGACAAAAATTGCCCAAAAACGTAAAAAAGATTTAATTAGAGCTAAATAGTTTAAAAGGGAGTTTAGCTAAGTCTAAAAACAAAAGCGGGGTAGAGCAGCCTGGAGTGCTCGTCGGGCTCATAACCCGAAGGTCGGAGGTTCAAATCCTCCCCCCGCTATAAAAAAAACTAATTTTATAGGCAAAAACAGCCCTTTAGTTCCACTAATAAACAAACAACAAAAAGTAGACAAATGACGAATAATTAGATTGTTTATTTATACTATTCAAAAAAAGGAGTTTTATAAAAAGCAAAAACAAACTAAAAACAACTAACTCACCATAACCCAAATATACAATCCTCTTTCAACACCAGGTAAAAAGGTCGTAATTACCTTAATTTAAGCCACTCACTTAACAAAAAAGATGCATAAAAAAGCAAAAAAGTAAGATATAAAAACAAATTAAACCAAACACAAACAAGATTTAGTAATTACTAGTAATTACGCGTATTTACTTGTAATGAATATAATTACTTTTCATTACAGTAATGTTTTTAAATCAATACTATCATTACTATCATTACGGTAAGATGATTAAATTTTTTGAAAAACTAAAACAGTTGCTGGGTATTAAGGACAAAACGACACCAACAGAACCCATTCAGCCAAAAGTGAGTGAGCAAAAGAAAACAATTACAATCAAATCAATATGGGATTTTTTACAGTTCAATGAACACACACAAGCCTTCCACCTAGCAAGCGTTATTCGCTTTGATGAATGGGCCACAATGGATGAAATAAGAAGGCGTATTTTTGAATTATTTCAAGTAGATTATGAAAATGAACGTAGTTTATACCCCTATTTGAAGACAATGGTTGATATCGGCCTTATAGAAACAAACAGTATTGGAGGCAAAAGAAAGTGGAGAAAGAAAGATATGCTTGTTAAAATAGAGAGTGAAGAAAAAGAAGCTAAAAAAGAAGAGATTTTAACAGAAAAAGCCCAAAATAGCATTTAATAAAAAGTATAAAAAGCAAGTTTATTAAGACAGTATAAAAATAAAAGAAGGAAAGATGTTATTTCTTGGACACATTTTAAAAGCAAGAGAAAAAAGGATTAAATTAAATATATTCAATTTAATTGAGAAAATAGACTTGTTTAAGAAATTTTGAAACTGTATTTTTTAAGGTAATTACTAAAAATACTTGCTTCACCCCACACTAAAACAAGATTATTTCTCCTAAAAAAGGAACTAATCTCTCTGACCAGAACTTCCGCAAGTATTATAAAGGCTTGAATTTTGTTTGATTGTTTTTTCTTTTTCTAAGTGTTCTTTTGGATTGATTTTTTTCTCGGAAAACTATTTGGTTGAATTTATTTGCTCAACACGCGGTTTGTGTTGAGCT
>JAPLVQ010000109.1 GCA_026397035.1 Candidatus Iainarchaeum sp. | reverse complement strand
TTTTGTTTTGTTCCTTTTGATTCAAAAAAAAAGATTCCTAATGCAAATATTAGTACCGGCGGTGTTGCGTAAATTATTTGCGTTGCGTTTTCTTCTAAGAGTAATATGATTATTGGAGATAAAGCTGCCCCAATTATTATTGCTATTATTGCTCCAAAAGTCGTGTGGCAGATGGCGTCATACCCTTTTCCTTCAAGGAGTAGTTTGTGTGCTGGGAGTACTGCTTCAAATGTTGTATCGCTTGGAGCACCCAAAATTGTTGATGGGATAAATTCGGTGAATATTTGGACAGTGCACATCGAGAGCATGAATGCCATTGCTTCGTTTCCGAATATCGGGCTTGCAGCCGCTATTATGGCGATGTTGTTCGAATGAAGCCCCGGGATTAGCCCTGCGATAATTCCCGCGATAATTCCTGCTATGCAGTAGAGGATTATCATTTGTACACGACCACTTTGTGCGCGTAAAGGTTCTTTGATTTGGTTTCTTTTTCATCGTTCTCGGCGTAGACTTTGACGAACATATTTTCTTCAAACGAAGTTGCTTTTGGATAGTATATTGTGGCGGTGTTTCCATCTTCAAGAACAAATTGTGTTATTGGATAATTCTTTATCAGATAGTCTATTCGTCCAAAAATAATTCCTTTTGCGCCTTTTGTTTTTAATAATTCAGTAATAGTGGTCTCGCTAAATTCTTCTTTGTAAGTGAGTACAAACAGAAGTATTCCGATTATTGTTACACATACGCATATTTGTGCGATTGTTTTGTCATCCATTCAGGAATTTGTTTTTACAGTGGATTATAAGTTCTTTTTACTTTTTCGTTCTTTGTCGAAATGAAGCAGTAGTTTTATTATTGTACTTGGTTAGTTTGGAAGTAGAATTTTTAAGTTTGGAGTCGGGTTTTTCACGTTTTTTTATAGAGCCAGTTTAATTAGTGATTGATTTAGTTTACTGCTGTAATAGTCTCTTCGCTAGCTGTATTGGATTAATTTCTGGTTTATTTAGTTTACTGTAATGACCGCTTCTTTTATTTTGGTTTGGGAGGCAATAGCAGTTTTTATCGCTGTCGTGTCTAAAACAATCGGGCTTGAGAGTTTTATAGTGATTGTTGTTGTTAGACTGGTTTTTTGAATGCCTATTTTTTCAATCATTATGTTTTCTTTAATTCCTGCAAGTTGCTTGTTTGTTTCTGCGCGTGTAATCCCAAGGGCAATTGTGTCGTCGTTTATTTGAAGATATACGCCGACTAGGAGTATGCTCGAGCTTATTATTACAAGGGTTAAGAGGAGTACTTCAAAAGCCACTTGTCCTTTTTCATTCATCCTTGGTCAGCTCGTTCGTTCAAAAAGAATTGCGTTTAGTGCGGTTTTTTCTATTTTTATAGTGTATTTTGCCGGTCCGTACAATTTTTGGGTTGTGCAATTAAGTGTTGTTCCTTCTGGTGCTAAAAATTCTTTAATACAGATATTGCTTGGGCATTGCGCCGAGTTTTGTTCGAGTTCAAGCATTAAATTAAAATCAATTTTATTTAATCCAGTATCACAGGTTATTATTGTTTTTTCCGGAACAAATATAGCAATAGTTTCGCGGGTTCCTGCCCCCATTTCAGATACTTCTTGTACGGCGCTGGAAAGCTTTTGTGTTTCAACATTTGCTCTCGCGAGCCTGCTAGAATCATAAACCGCGTTTTTCGCATCTTTTTCAAGTGGAAGAGCGGTTGTTGTGAGATAAACTACTATAATTAGGATAATAAAAAGAAATTCCAGTACGGCTTGCCCTCTTTGCATTTAAAACACTCCTATAATTAAAAAGAATACAGCGTCTCCGGCAAATAGGCATATTAAGTATCCTAACAGCATTGTGGGTACAAAAGGCATGCTTTCTTTTATTAAGAGTTTTTTTGGTATTAGTCCTTTTGTTGCGAACTTTTTTAATTCTTTTAGTTCTTCTTCGTTTAGCCCTCTTGCTTTTCTTGCAGAGATTATTTCTTTTTGCGGTTTAACAAGTTCAGTAAGCGCTCCCATCTTTTTTTGTACTGCGTTTTTTATTAGTAAGTTAAAATTAAACGCTTCGATTTGGATTATTTTCTTTCCTTTCCATGCGAGGCTTTTTGCAGGTATCATTCCTTCTTCAAGCTTTTTTACTTCAATTTCGCTTACAAGCAGTCTTCTTGAGGAAAGCATTAATTTAATTGCAGTGTATATTAGAACAGAGAAAATCATTGCGCTAATAAGGGCTATTAGTAGTAACCAGATATTCATCCATGCAGAAATAATTATTCCTGCGATTGTGGCATATTTTTTATATTTTCTCAAAAAGCCCCATAAAACAATTGGAATTAGGGTTATCAAAGGGGTTTGTCCGAAGAACTGAAAGTGGGTTAGTATAACGTACGCGCATGCTGCGAATATTGCGCCGTGTATTGAAAGAATTATTTTTGGTTTCATTTCTGCAAGTATTTCTTTTCTTGATTTTTTGTTTTTATATAGCTTGTAAATTAATACAAACATTCCGTAAGGCAAGAATGCGAGGAGCGCGTAAACGAATAAACTTATTGGGAATAATGGAATTGATGCGGTTGAGAATATTCCTGCTTTTAGTATTGAGGGAGTGAATGGGTTTAGCGCGCCTAGTCCCATGAATAATTTAACGTCTCCTCCAGCAAATACTCCTATTTTCCATAATACCCACCCGAACATAAATCCGCTTGCGAGTCCTATTATTGAGTAAGCGATTGGGAGTGTGCTAAATTGTGCTATTGATAGTGACCCAAATAGCGCTAGTCCGATTATTGTTAGCCCGTAATTTAATTTGTTTGGAACTATCCTTTCTTTTAGATCAGTGAGTGTCGCAATCAAAAGCCCGATTATGGAAACAATTATCGCAATGTAGGGGATTAGTTCAAGCATTCCAAAATTACTATTTTTATGTTTTTAAGTCTTCGCCTTTGGCTAATAAAAGTTATTTTTTAGATAATTAAAAGGATTTATTTAAATTGATTGAATTATTATTAAAGTTGATTTAATTCGTATTAAACTTGATTTAACTCCTATTAAATTGGATCTTTTTCTAAGCTGGGCAGGGCGGGTTATTTAATTAGTGTTATTTATTTTTCCATTTTAATTGTTTTTATCCGCTCATAATATCTTCTATTACTCTTGCGCGTGCGTTGAGTACTTCTGCTTGTGCTTCTAAAGCAATGCTTTTGATGCCTTCAACGATTAGTGCAGAGAATGCGGCAAGCATTATGGCGAACGCGGCAGTGAGTAAGTATTCAAAAGCTACTTGTGCGCGTTCCTCCATTGTTTTCACCTTTTAAATAAAAATATGAATGCTTTATAAAATCATTTCTATTAAGGGCATGATACTGACACTGCTTCGCATCTGCCGCACCATTTCATAGCTTCTCCTTTTGCAGGTATGAGTGCGGTACAGGCAAGCTTATTCGCCATTATTATTCCGGGTCCTACTAAAGGTTCATACCCTCCTTTTTTATTATCACATAAGTAGCATCCGCAGATTAGGGAGTTCTTATCCAGTGTTTTGCATTGGAGGTCAAGTAGTTGTGAGTCACTGTCTGTTGTTACTGGTTGTATTATGTTGAGCATGAAAGAGATTACTACTCCAACAACTACTACCGCAGCAGCGAGTAACAAGAGGTACTCTATTGAGCCTTGTGCTTTTTTTTCCAAAAAGGATTTTGAGGCTTGTGTTTTGTAATTCATTTTTTCTCATTAGGATTAGGTGTTTGGGGTATTTAAATATTGTCCGTGCCCAAAAATCGTTTTATTTCTTTTTCAATTTTTTCAAAAAAAATTTTGGGAAAAGGTTTTCACCTTTCCCTGTTTTTTTTAAATAATTTTTCTAGCTATCTTTTCTTGGTGCAACCAGCATCTGCATTGCATAGGTCAGCGAATTTTCCGCAATTTATTTTATTTGTTGTTCCTTCTTCAATACAGGGTTTTCCTAAGTTAGTGCAGTCCGCGAGGCACTTGAGTTTCTGACTCTGCTCTTGTTGTGTTTCTTGAGCATTTGATCCTTGTGTTGTGCCGGAATTAAGCGCTCCTGTGAGTGCGAGTAACACTATCGCCACCACGAGGATTGCCGCACCAATTATTAGAAGGTATTCTATTGCGCCTTGTGCTTTTAACTCCATAGTAATCCTTCTTTCAGTTAGTTTATTGTTTGTTTTAACGTTTTTGGTGTTTTTAAACTTTCCTTTTTCGTTGACTCTGGGACAAAACCCTTTATTAAGTCGGGTGTAGAATTGTTGCAATATAGTTGTGTAGGGTCATTCTGGTTTCCATCGCAGTGATTATCCTGATTTTTTTCTTTT